>DAOTZP010000156.1:0-8867 GCA_034434265.1 Anaerolineales bacterium
ATCCTTCGGGTCGCGGTCGTAATACAGCGGGATGATTTTATTTTCCAGCGTGCGGTACAAGTCTTCCGCATCCTGCCGGTTTTGCAGTTCAGTGGATTCGTAATCTTTATCCTCGCCGATGGACCAGCCGTTTTTGCCGTTGTAGGCTTCGCGCCACCAGCCGTCCAAAACCGAGAAGTTCAATGCGCCATTGATGGCGGCTTTCATGCCGGAAGTTCCGCTGGCTTCGAGCGGGCGGCGGGGGTTGTTCATCCACACATCCACGCCCTGTACGAGGTAGCGCGCGAGGTTCATATCATAATCTTCCAAAAAGACCAGCCGCCCGCCTGCTTCGGCTTTTTTAACGGTTCGATACACTTTTTGAATGAGCTGTTTGCCGGGTTCATCCGCCGGGTGCGCCTTGCCCGCAAAGATGATTTGCACGGGTCTGTTCGGGCGGTTAATCAGTTCGAGGAGGCGGTCAATATCCGAAAGGACGAGGTCGGCGCGTTTGTATGTTGCAAAACGGCGGGCAAAGCCAATCGTCAAGGCGTAGGGGTTGAGCAGCACGCCCGAAGAGACCACTTGCACAGGGTGAAATCCGCCGAACTTCCAACGGTCGCGGACGCGCTCGCGCAGGTGAAAGGCGAGCTTTCTCTTAAGGTGAAGATGGATTTGCCAGAGTTCTTCATTGGGAATGTCGTTGACCTTTTCCCACATCTCCTGCTCGTCGAGATGGTCAAGCCAGTCCGCGCCGAGATATTTTTCGTACAGGTGACTCATTCTGCGCGCCAGCCATGTGGAGGTATGCACACCATTGGTGACGTATGAAATCGGCACGTCATCTTCCTCCAAATCATTCCACAGGAAATGCCACATGCGGCGTGAAACCTGACCATGCAATTCCGAGACGCCATTGCGCCCGTCTGAATTGCGAAGCGCCAGCACGCCCATGCTAAACATTTCGCCGTGCGCGGTGTAATGGCGCGCAACGTCAAACAGTTGCTCCTGCGTGATGTTGATTTGCGGCAAAAAGCCAGCCAGATGTTTTTCAATCAGCCAGAGGGGAAATTCGTCATTGCCTGCGGCGACGGGCGTATGCGTGGTGAAGACGTTTTCACCGCGCACTTTTTCAAGCGCGGATTCAAACGACTCGCCTCCGGCGACAAGTTCGCGCGCGCGTTCGAGAATCAAAAACGCGGCGTGACCTTCGTTCATGTGCCAGACTTTGGGGTTGTATCCCATCACCCGCAGGGCGCGCACTCCGCCCACGCCGAGGAGTAGTTCCTGCATCACGCGGCGGTCAAGGTCGGACCAGTACAAACGCGCGGTGAGGTGTTTGTCAAATTCGGTGTTGCCTTCCATGTTGGAATCAAGCAGGAAGAGCGAAACGCGCCCGACTTGAATCTTCCAAATGCCAAGCGTGACAAAGCGGTCGGGAAATTCCACTTCGACAGTCAGGCGGTGACCATGCTCATCCACGACGGGCGCGGCAGGCATGTAGTGAATATCCAGCGGGTTGTTCAGCGCTTCCTGCCAGCCGTCTTCGCTGATGCGCTGCGAGAAATATCCCTGCGCGTACATGAAACCGACAGCCACCAAAGGCAAGCCAAGGTCGGAGGCTTCTTTAAGGTGGTCGCCTGCCAGCACGCCCAAGCCGCCCGAATAAATGGGCAGCGTTTCGTGCAAGCCAAATTCCATTGAGAAGTAGGCAATCGGCGCATCAAGTTCAGGATGCGCGGTTTGAGACCAAGTGCTTGCCGAAAAATAGGAATCAAACTTTTGCATGAGCGCGTCATACTGTTTGAGGTATTCCTTGTCTTTCGCAGCTTGATTCAAACGCGCGCGTCCGACTTCGGGCAGCAGCCGCAAGGGGTTGTGACCAACTCGTTCCCACAAGTCATAATCGAGCTGACCAAATAAACGCGCCGCTTCAGGCTGCCATGTCCACCACAGGTTGAGAGCCAATTCGCCCAGCCGCGCAATGCGCTTGGGCAGGTCAAATTTTTGAAGGGGTTGTGTTTTTTCCATAAGGCGGAATGATACCAGCAAATTGACGGGTGAAATGGTGAATTTTTTGCGGGGTATAATTTTCTTAAATCAAAACCAAAGGAGAGAAAAATATGACCAACCTTGCATTTGGGAAGTGTGTTGCCTGCCGCGGCGGAGAGCCAACGCTGACCGATGCGGAAATTGAGGAACTTCATCCGCAGGTGGCGGAATGGCAGATAAAAGAACAGGATGGAATTAAACGATTGGAGCGCGTGTTCAAATTAAAAAACTTCGCCGAGTCGCTGGCGTTTACCAACAAAGTCGGCGCAATTGCGGAAGAGGAAGACCACCACCCGCTGATGATAGTGGAATGGGGAAAAGTCACCGTGCAATGGTGGTCGCACAAAATCAAAGGGCTGCACAAAAACGATTTTATTATGGCGGCAAAAACCGACAAGGTTTTGGAAAGTTTATAAACGCACGTCTTCGCGGCGAAGCATCCATGTTTCTTTTTGCATCCGCGCCGCCGTTTGCGACAAAGGCTCGCCAAGCGAAGGATGGATGAAATCTGGAAGCAGCTCGGCAAGCGGAATCACCACAAAAGGATAACTCCAAAAATCCACATTGAGCGGTTTGCCGTCGCAAAGCAGAATGTCAATATCAATGGGGCGCGGGGCGTTTTTTTCCGCGCTGCGGACGCGCCCCAAAGTTGCTTCAATCGGGCGGATGATTTGCTCTTTCAACGCGGCAGGGTCAAGATTACATAAAAACAAAACGCACGCATTCAAAAAATTGGGACCCGCAAAGCCAATGGATTCTGATTCCCACACGCTGGAAACAGCCGCAATACGCCCAAACTGGCGGAGCAACTGCGCGGCTTGGGGCAAATAACGCCCGGCTTGAATATTCGAGCCGAGGCTCAAATAAACATGGCGCGCGTCATTCATTGCGGCTGCGCTCCACTTCCACGCCGACGGATTTGGCAAAACGCACCGCGCCGGGTTTTTCCACGCGGACGATGACTTTTTGCACGCCGTTCTGCGCCAAACAAATTTTTGCCAGGTCATTCGCCAGCGCTTCCACCGTTAAGCGCTGCGCGGTTTCGGCGTGCGCCTGCATTTTTTTTGCAAGCGCGCTGTAATCCACGCAGTCTTTAATGTCGTCCGTTTCCCCCGCGCGGGAAGTATCGCTAAACACGGTGACGTTAATTAAAATCTCCTGCGGCTTTTTGCGTTCCCATTCGTTCACGCCGATAATGCCGCGCGCAACCAAATCGGTGATGAAAGTTTTATCCATTGAATCTCCTTATACCAAATGTCGTCCGCCGTCGAGGTGGATGATTTCGCCTGTGATGTATGCGGGACCCGCCAGCAGAAAAAGCAGCGCGTCCTGCGCTTCTTTCGATTCGCTCCAACGCCGCGCGGGAATTTTCTTAAGGAAAGTTTCATCTGCGGTTGCGGAGTTTGCATCTGCGGGCGGGAGGATGGCGCCCAACGCGAGCCCGTTGACCGTAATGTCTGGCGCGAGCGCCGCCGCAAGGGATTGGGTCATGGCTGCCAGCGCGGCTTTGCTAATGGTATAAGGGAAATGGTCCGCGCCCGGGCGCAAGGCGCGCCAATCCAAAATATTCACAATGCGCCCCGTCCGCCCTTTGAGATGTTTTGCAAATGCCTGACTGAGCAAAAACGGCGCGGTGAGATTAATATTCATGTGACGCTGCCAGTCTTCAAAAGAAGTTTGCAAAACGGAGAGCGGCTCGAAAATGGCGGCGTTATTGACGAGCGCGTCAAGCGGAGCAAACCCGGCGGCGCGGGCAATGAGGCGCGAAGATTCGGCGGGCTGCGAAAGGTCGGCTGGCAAAACCCAACTTCGCCTGCGTAAAGACGCGATTTCTTCCTGCAAGTCCAACGCTTCCTGTTGGGAATGTCCGTGATGAATGACCACATCCGCGCCCGCGCGCGCGCAAGCCAGCGCGAAGATTTTTCCCACGCGGCGGGCTGCGCCGGTGATGAGAATTGTTTTTCCAAGCAGGGGTTGCGCGTTCATGCGGGTATTCTATCATCTTGCTTATTCTTCCATATAAAATCGTTTTTATCTTATTCTTGACGTTCATTTTTCATGGTGATAATATCTTTTCGTCTCAAAGATTGCCAATGTTCGTTAACTTCCAATTTCATAAAAGGAGAGAAATATGCAAAAGACTCAAAACGCGCCGGTTTATACAGGCGACATTGTCCAAGAGCATCTCGACCCATCGAAGGAATATACTGAAAGCAATCAGGAAATTTCCTTCACCGAAGAACAGCACGCAATCTGGGCTGATTTATACGCGGGGATTCATCAGCCATATTTGTTGGAACACGTTTGCAAAGAATATCTGACGGGGTTATCGAATCTTAAATTGGACCCGCGCCGCATTCCCACTGTCAAACATCTTAATGAACAAATTACGCCGCGCACGGGCTGGCGCATTGAGCGCACGGCGGTACGCTACACGCTTGCCGATGATTGGTACGCAAAATTCGCCAAGCGGATTTTCCTCATCACCGATTATTTACGCACCCGCGACCAAATGGAGTTTACGCCGGAGCCGGATATGTTCCACGATATTTTTGGTCACCTGCCGTTTTTAACGCAGGATTTTTACGCCAAAATTGAAGATAAATTTGCGCCCGCATACATGAAAGCCACCCCCGAAGAACGCGAGGTGATTAAGCGTCTGGCTTGGTACAGCACGGAGTTCGGTTTGGTGATTCAGGAAAACCGCATCAAAATCTTTGGCGCGGGCATCATCTCCGGGCGCAGCGAATACGCCAACACGGTCATGGAGTTTTACCGCCTGAGCCGCGACAACGTGGTGGATTACAGCAAGGATGTATTTGAGCAAATTCAAAAACAATTCAACGCCCACAAGGAAGATGTGTACCGCGTGATTGACGGCGTGAACGAACTGCACAGGCAAGGGCAAATGTCCTCACAGGAACAGGGCTGGAATGTCGTGCGCACGCTGTACGATAAACTGGGAATCAAACGCGAAGGCTATTTCGGCGGCGAGGTGATTATTGCGCCGTTTGAAGTGGAAACAATTGCGCGCATTCCCAAAACGGTATACGCCTTTAACCCGATGTTCTTTGTAAGTGAATCGCTGGAAAGCATGGATGCGATTTTGGACTCGTACCTCAAACCGATTGCAGAACGAAGTTAACTTTCTTTCATAAAATACGCCCTCACCCCAGCCATCTCCTTTTGGGAGGGGCTGGGGTAAGTTTTTTGTCAGTTATAATCCTTTTCATGCGAAAAGGACTTCTCCTCTACAACCCCGCGGCGGGGCAATATTCCATCAAGCGGTTTGTGCGCGGCGTCATTGCCCCGCTCAAATCGGCGGGGTGGAGCATTGAAATTGCCGAAACGCTCAACGGCACGCACGCCACGCAAACCGCGCACCAAGCCGCGCAAGAAAAATTCGATGCGGTGTTTTCAGTCGGCGGCGACGGCACGCTTAACAAAGTCGCCAACGGACTGGTCGGCACGGAAACCGCCTTGGGCGTCATCCCCGCCGGAACGGCAAACGTATGGGCGGTGGAACAAGGTCTCAAACCGTTTCGGCTGTTCAACGGCTGGGTGTTGAAAGAAAACGCGCTCAAACTTGCCAACGCCGAAACACACGCAATAGATGTCGGCTTGTGCAATGGAAATTATTTCTTGCTTTGGGCTGGCATCGGGCTGGATGCGGAAACCGTCAGCAAAGTGGAACCGCGGCGGCATCTTTTCCGCCATGTGCATGTGCCGCATTATTTCGTCACCACCATTCTTGAAGCCACGTTTTGGAAAGGCGTAGCCCTGCGTATTTATGTGGAAGATGAACTGATTGAAGGCAGGTATGTTGTGGCTGTCGCCACAAACATCCGCCACTATGCGGGCGGATATACGCTGCTTTCGCCAAACGCCATCCTCAACGACAACGAAATGGATTTATGGCTGCTCAGCGGAGAAAATCTCGCGGACGCGCTTGGGCATTTATTTGACCTTGCCTCCGGCAAACACCTCACCTCCGAGCAGGCGCGGCGCGTGCCATTTCAAAAAGCGCGCATTGAATCAGACGCGCCGTTTTCCATTCAAATTGACGGCGACCCAATGCTCGGCGGGAATCGTTCTGAAATCAGCGTTCAACATCGCGCGTTGAATGTCTTAATTCCAAAAGACGCGCTGCACCTCTTAAAAAAATAAGCTCATGGATTTGCGCCTCTACCTCAACCGCTTTGTCATCATTGGAATTTTTTCCTTCGCCGCGCTTTTGCTCCTCGTCACGCTAACGTTAATTGGCTGGACTTCGCCGCGCTTTTCGCCCGAAGTCGGGTTTGCTCCCGCCGACCTCACGCTCATCCCCGCCCCAACCCACACACCCAGTTACGCCACGCCCACGCCCGACCCCAACGCCACGCCCACGCTTGCGCCGAACACCATTGGCATCACCGCGTATGTGCAAATTAGCGGCACAGAAGGCAAGGGATTGCGAATCCGCACCGCGCCCGGGCTCAACACCGACACGGTGTTCTTCGGCGGCGAAGCGGAAGTGTTCGTCGTCCGCGATGGACCGCAAACCGCAGACGGATACGTCTGGTGGTATCTTGTCGCGCCGTATGATGATTCCCGCGCAGGCTGGGCAGCCGCCGACTTTCTCGCCGTCATTCCCCCGCCATAATTAGAGTGTCTGAAAATTTTCAAAATTGTCATTTCGAGCGATACTTGCGCCAGCGCAGGTGAAGCGAGAAATCCATTGAATGCAGCGGAAATTTCAAAAATTGCGTTATGGGTTGTCAAGTTGGCAATTCACTTGTATAATCCCGTTCATATTTCTTTCAATTGGAGCCGTGAGTGATGGATGAGAATAAAGCCCTGAACGGGCAAGGAGTCGAAAACACACAAGGAGACCACCCCAACAACCAAACAATGGAGTCATTGCTTGCTTCTGAATCCATCAATGTGGATTTGCCGCAGGTTGGGGAAATCCGCAAAGGTGTCATCGCAAGTATTGGACAAAACCAGATTCTGGTAAGCGTGGGCGCAAAGTCTGAAGGCGTCATCTCCGGGCGCGAGCTCGAACAGTTGAGCGCCGAAGAACGCGCCGCGTTGCAAGTGGGACAGGAAATAAACGTCTTTGTTGTCAATCCCGAAGACCAAAACGGAAACGTTGTTCTATCGTTCAAACGGGCGCAGGAAGAACTTTCGTGGGAAAACGTCGAGAAGATGATAGCCGATGAAGCTGTAATTGACACAAAAATTATCGGCTTCAACAAAGGCGGCTTAATGGCAGCCGTTGGCAACTTGCGCGGGTTTATCCCCGCCTCGCAAATCAGCGCGGCGCGGCGCTCGCAAGCCACCGGCGAAACCCCCGAACAACGCTGGCAAAAAATGGTCGGTCAGCCCATTTCCGTCCGCATTATTGAAGTGGACCGTGAACGCCGCCGCCTGATTCTCTCTGAACGTGTCGCCAACCCTGAATCCCGCGCCGCCATGAAAGACCGTGTCATCAGCGAGCTGGAAGAAGGCAAAGTCTATACAGGGCGCGTTACCAGCCTTGCGGACTTTGGCGCGTTTGTCAATATCAATGGCGCGGACGGTTTGGTTCACCTCTCCGAACTCTCGTGGGAACACCTCACCCATCCCAATCAAATCCTCGAAGTCGGGCAGGAAGTACAAGTCAAAGTCATTAACGTTGACCGCGAAAAGAAACGCATCGGCTTGTCCATGCGTGCATTGATGGACGACCCGTGGAAGTCGCGCCTTGAAAAATTCAGCGTCGGTCAGTTGGTGGAAGGCACCATCACCCGCCTGACCAAATTCGGCGCATTTGCCCGTCTCGAAGGAGATATTGAAGGTCTGATTCACATCTCCGAATTAAGTGAAAGCCGCGTTGAACATCCCAAAGAAGTCCTCAAAGAAGGCGAAACCAAGACCTTGCGCGTCATCCGCATTGACATAGACCAGCGGCGCATCGGTCTCAGCCTTCGCAAAGTAGACTCGGCGGCATTTGCGGACAAAGACTTCAAAATGCTCACGCAGGAATTCAAAGAAAAAGACGCGCAGGAATAAAAACAGAGCGCGCCCGCAAAAGCGAGGCGCGCTTTTTGAATCATGAAAACGCATCTCATTGTTGACGCCCACGCGGACCTTGCCTATAACATGCTGCGCCACGGACGCGATTACGCCCGCTCCGCCGCGCAAACCCGCGCGCTCGAAAAAAACAACCCCGCCGTACTCAAAGAAAATGAAAACGCCCTGCTCGGCTGGGAAGAATATCAGCGCGGGCATGTGGCATTGCTGTTCACTACGCTCTTTGCGCTCCCCGCGCGCTGGAACAAAGACAACCCCAACACCAAACAAGTTTACAAAAACTTCAATGAAGCGCGAAACATCTGCATTGAACAACTTGAAACCTACCGGCGGATGAGCGAAAACTCGCCTGATAAATTTCAACTGGTGACCGCCAAAAACGCGCTGGATTCCCTGCTGGCAAACTGGAACCCGCCCGGCGAACACGGCGCGCCCGTAGGCATGATTCCCCTCATGGAAGGCGCGGAAGCCATCCGCGACCCCGGCGAATTGGAAGAATGGCATGAACGCGGCTTGCGGTTGATTGGTCCCGCATGGGTGGGAACGCGATACTGCGGCGGCTGGCGCGAACCCGGTCCGCTCACATCGGACGGGCGCAAACTGCTTGCCGCAATGGCGGATTACAACTTCATTCTCGACCTGAGTCACATGGACGCGGCATCTTCCATTGAAGCGTTGGATATTTACCGCGGTCCCATTGTTGCCACGCACGCCAACTGCGAGGCGCTGCTCCCAAACGCCAATACCAACCGCCACCTTTCCGACCGAATTATTGAAGGCAT
>DAOTZP010000157.1:0-1724 GCA_034434265.1 Anaerolineales bacterium
CCATGCCGGGAAATTTTTCGGCAAACTGGCGGGCTTTTCCGCTCTGGCTGGTTGATTCAAGCCCGTGCAGGTAGATGATTTTTGAGTTATCCATAATTCCTCTTTTCACCACTGAGTATTCATGAAACAAGTTTCACCCGAAGGATGCAAAAAACCAGACAGGTTTCCGTAGAACCATAATCAACCAGCGCGATTGTGATTCACAGAATCCAAATCGATTCGCAACACAATAAAACCTGTCTGGTCTGTAATAAACCTTTTTTCACATCAGCACACGGAGGTCGCGGAGATTCTTTGTAACTGCTCATCTATCGCGGTTTCGCGTGGATGAATCCCCTGCTCAATACATAAAAGTCCGCTGATGAAGTTTTACAAATTAGTTCCGTAACCGCTCTGTTTTAATTCTCCGTGGACTCTGTGTTCGTTAAATTCTTTATTGGCTTAAGTGGGGATGTCTTTTTTTGCGGCGTAGTATCTTCTGACTTTGTCCTGCGTGTGTACGGCTTGCGCGGCTTTTTGGGGTTTGGCTCGGTGGATTCAATTGGCTGCGTGGCGAAGACTTTATCCACAAGGTTGCTCATCTCCACAGGTTTGGGAGCTCTTGGTTTGGGGCGCAGCAGGTCGCGCAGCGCTTTTTCCAATGGCGGGGGGAAAGCGGATGACATGCGCCGCAAGCTGACGGCGGTCATCGGGTTTTGGGTATTTTTCAAAATGTGTTTGAGCAGGAATATCGTTTCATTGGAAGAGGCGCGGTACAAAGAGACGATTAAATCAGTCAAGTCATTTTGCAGCGTGGACGGCGCTTCTTCGATGATGGGTTCAACCATATCAAAGATGGCTGGCAGGTGTTCGTAGCCGCCATCCGCAATCATGGGCAGCAGGGCTTGAATCCCATTTGACCAGCTGCGAATTCTTGCGGGATGCAAATACTCGCGGACGAGACTCAAAAACTGGGCTGGCGATTCTTTCCTCATGCGGCTCAGGCTGGTGGAAAGCAAAGCCGCGCGCACGTCGGGGTCGCGTACTTGTCCCGTCCATAGAGTCAGGCGCGGGAGCAGTTTTTCCTCCTGTGGTGGAATCCTCCCCAATAAATACGCGGCAAGCAGGCTTGTTTCAAGCGCGTTTTCCTCCCAAAGCATGTCGGCGAGGTTGAGCGCGGCTTCGGGGTTGGCTTCTGCAAGCGCGCGGAGTTCGTTCTCGATTTGAGTCAAAACCGCGGGCGGCGTGCGATATGTTTTGAGATTGGAACCCGGCGCGACATTTTCTTTGGTTCGCAAGGTGTAATTAACGTAGAAGTCCAACATCTCGCGCAGGTGTTTCATGAATTCTTCGGGCAGGAAGAAAAAGTCGGCGAGACGGTTGGCTTGTTTGCGCAGGCGGGCGAGGTCAATGGCGGGCATGGGAGAAAGGTGCCAGGTGTTTTAGTTTCAGCGTAAGGAAAAATGGTCTGCTTTGCAATTATACAGCCTGATTTAGACTTTGTTTCTTATGGGAGAGTGTCAAAAAATATGGGCTGGGGAATTCTTACCACGGAGAACACAGAGTTCACAGAGATTTTTCAAGAGGTTTTCTCTGATGTCTCTGTACGCGCTCTGTGGTGAAATCTTGCAGAAAGCCACACAATTAGACTGAGGTTCGGACTTAAGTTCGGACATGGGGCTGAACCAGATTGTAGAAGATGGACAGGGCTGCCCCCAAGATGGCAGTCTTTTGTTGCTCGGTAA
>DAOTZP010000158.1:0-1505 GCA_034434265.1 Anaerolineales bacterium
TCATTGAACAATACCGCCCGGACGCAGCCGAAGGGCAGCAAGGTTTACATTTTTATAAGGGAAAAATCGGGCGTTTCCGCAGCGTGTATAATGAAGAACAGCAGCAAACCTTAAGAAAACTGTTGGAAACATACCTGCCCCGCATGGGCTATGAAATATAAGAAGTTACAAACCGTCTAAAAACAGGCTGAAGATGCGCAGATTTGAATCCCCTTACATGGCAGACTGGTTTGCCATTTCCCTGCGCTGGGTTGTGCTGGTGGGCTTAACCGCCGCGCTTGGGTTAAATGGCAGGCTTGCCGTGCTGACCTCGCTGCCGCTCGCGTTTTTGGTCACTTGGAATCTAACCATGACCGCGCTGGCAGGCTTAAACTTGCGCCTGAGCTTTCACCGCATGTTTAGTGTCGTCACCGATTTGATTTTGGCGGGCGCGTTATTTTGGGCGCAGAACGGGCTGCAAGGTCCGGCTTTTTGGGTGGGGCTGCTTCCCGTTCTCACAGGGGCAATTTACTACGAAATTCCCGGCGCTTTCCTTTCGTCCATTTTATTTTCCGCGTTAATCCTTTACACAGGCTTGCAAATTGAAGAAGCCTTCATGCTTTCCATCATCACCTCGGCGGTGTTGACCGGCTTGGGGCTGCTCTTTGGTTTCCTCAGCCGCAGCATGACGAGCAGCATGAAAGAAAGCCGCGAGAATCAAAAAACAGCCGAAGAAAAGAAAATTCTTTCCAAAGCCGAAGCGCAGGCGGAGCGCATCCGCGCGATTTATGAACTCACGCTGGCTTTAAACTCCACCCTGAGCTATGCCCGCGTCCTCGAAAGCGCATTGAACATCAGCGCCACTGCCTTAAACCCCGACCCGGAAGAAGCCATGAAAGACCCGCTGGTATGCGCCGCGCTGCTTTTCAAAGATGAATTTTTGCAAGTCGGCTCGGCGCGGCGTTTCACCAATGCCGATGTGCGCGTTCAACTCCCCGCCGAAGAGGGCATTCTCAAACGGGCAACGGATGAAGGCGACCCCATTCATTTCACCGCCCCCGCATCGGACCCGGAGTTAAGCAAAATCACCGCGCTGCACCACTGCCAAAGCGGGTATTGCTTTCCGCTGCGCAGCGGGTTAAATGTGTACGGCGTGCTGCTTTTTGCCCACCCCCAACCCGATTACTTCAACGAAGAACGCAGCAGCCTGCTTGAAATCATCGGCAGGCAGTCGGTGATTGCCATTCAAAACGCGCGGCTGTATCAAGACTTGATTGAAGAAAAAGAGCGCATGACCGAAGTGCAGGAAGAAGCGCGCAAAAAACTTGCCCGCGATTTGCACGATGGACCCACCCAATCTGTTGCCGCAATGGCAATGCGCTTGAATATCATCAAACGCATGATGGCAAAAGACCCCAACGGCGCAATGGAAGAGCTGACCAAATTGGAAGACCTTGCCCACCGCACTGTGAAAGAGATTCGGCACATGCTGTTCACCCTCCGCCCGCTGGTGCTTGAATCGCAGG
>DAOTZP010000159.1:0-4001 GCA_034434265.1 Anaerolineales bacterium
TTACCGAGCAACAAAAGACTGCCATCTTGGGGGCAGCCCTGTCCATCTTCTACAATCTGGTTCAGCCCCATGTCCGAACTTAAGTCCGAACCTCAGATTTTTCTGTTCTCTTTTTGGAGTGTGTCCATTATACTCTTTTTCAGTGCTTGACAAAAGTGCATAGCGGGCTGCGCTCAGGCGGGATGGGTGGAGGGCGCGGCAAAAAAATAGTGTGCGCGCAAAAATCTTTGGGGAAGGCATTTTTGCATGCACACTATCTTTATTTTAACTTAACCGCTTTTTTGCGGGCAATGACGATGATGCTTTCCCCCCATGCTTTTGGTAAAAAGACAATTCCGGTCATTGCTTGCAAGCCTCCCAGCGACCCAAAAAAGAGTTTTTGAATCATTGGCGGAACAAAGCGGATGTACGGCACGTCCCAAAATCCGTCTGAAAATACGCGGATGAATTCATACCCCGCGCCTTCAATCAGGGCGAGCCATTCCTCCGGCGGCTTAAGGGAGATGTGCGTCGGGTCTTGGTAGCCAATCCACTTTTCGCCTTTCCACGGTTTAAGCAGCGAGGCAAGGTTGGGCGTGGCAAGGATGAGGATTCCGCCCGGCTCGGTGACGCGGGCAATTTCGTTAATGGCTTTTGCCGGGTCGGGCAAATGCTCCACAATGTGTTTGATGATGACGATATTAAACGCGCCGTCTTTGTATGGTAGTTCCTGCGCCGATGCGGTTTGCAGGCTGGCTGCTTCCGCCGCCGTTTTGGATTGTTTCACCGCCCAGTGATTCAAATCCATGCCGATGGCGCGGAAGTGACGCGAGAGGCGTCCGACCAAATGCCCCATGCCGGAGCCGACTTCCAGAAGCCTTGCTCCGCGTTTTCCATATCGTCTGGCGAGCATGGCAAAGAATCGGTTGGACCACCAGTACATGCTGTACTTGGCAAAGGTCACGTTGGCGTAGGTGTGCGTGGAGAAGTAGTGTTCGTCGAAGGACATGATGGTAATTGGTAATTGGAGATTAGCGTTTTCGGGCAATGAAGAAGGTAAATGCGCCGTTTTGCGCGGGCGCGGGGGATGCGTATTTTTTAACGTACCTTTCGGTGAGGGCAAGATTCCATTTGGTCTTTGAAATTATCCAATTGCCGGTCAGGGCTTTTGCCACTACGGAAGGCAGCCCAAAGTAATGCCCCCATTCGAGGACACGCATGGAGGCGGGGGGGAAGTAATGCCACCATCGTTCAAGCGTGAATCCTGCGCGGTTTAATCTCGCTTCCCATACGTCGGGTTCATCCGCGTGGTGGACGCGCGAGATTTTGCGAAACCAGTTTTCATACGGTTTGCCGAAAATTTTGGCGAGCGAAAGCGAGGAAAAATAACGCGGGTTGGGAACACAAAAATAAAACGGCGCGCCGGGTTTTAACACACGGGCGGTTTCTTTTAATACCGCGTCAATGTGCGGTATATGTTCGAGGACGGAGTTGCTCAACCCGCTGGCGAAGTGATTTGAGGGAAAGGGCGAAAACGCGCCGT
Source organism: Anaerolineales bacterium (assembly GCA_034434265.1). GTDB lineage: Bacteria > Chloroflexota > Anaerolineae > Anaerolineales > Villigracilaceae > Villigracilis. Next base: position 1,523 of record DAOTZP010000159.1, read on the forward strand.
CCGCTTCGACGAGCGATTTATACGCGCCGTAGCGGACGGCTTCCTTCATCGAGAAGCGCCACGGGTCGAGACCGACATCGAGCTTTTGCTCGAAGGTCAGCGAAGCAAAGTGACCGTCTCCGCAGCCGACATCATACACGGGCGCGGGCAGCGGCAGGTCTTGATAATAGGACGATTCAATCGCGCGTAAAAAGGCGCGGAAGTAGGGCAGGTCGCGCAGGTGAAGGAAGAGAAAATCTTTCATCATTAAAACTGGAAGGCGGGCATTCCTTCAACATGGGTGGTGACTTTGAACAACCCGCCCGAAAGCGGGTATTTGCTTAAGTCTGCTTCGCTCATGCCCGCGCGGGCGGAGGTGATGTAAAGTTCGTTCATGCTGCTTCCGCCAAAGGCGCAACAGGAAGTGTGCAGCGCAGGTACGGGAATGGTTTCGAGCAGTTGCGCGGTGTTGGGATTCCATTTTGTAATTTGCGCGCCGCCCCACATGGCTATCCACAAGTTGCCTTGCGTGTCGGATGTCATGCCGTCTGGGTAGCCGAGTTGTTTGGGAATTGTTATCGCAACACGCGGGTTGGCTATTTCTCCCGTTTTCAAGTCGTAGTCGAAGGCTTTTACTTCAAGGGTGGGCGTATCAATATAGTACAAGGTTTTGTGGTCGGGGCTCCATGCCAAGCCGTTGGAGATGCGGACGCCGCTTAACAAGCGCGTGACTTTTTTTCCGTCGAAGGAGTATAACGCGCCGCTGGCTTCTTTTTCGTTCATGTCCATTGTGCCGAAGAGGAATCTGCCCGCAGGGTCGCATTTGCCATCGTTGATGCGGTTGGAGGCTGGCTCGTCTATCGAGGCGAGGTGAGTGACGTTTTTGGTGGAAAGGTCGAGGGTGGCGAGTTCGCGCTGCAAGCCCAGAATTAAGGTTCCGTCGGAAGACGGGGCTAAACATCCGATGGTGGAATCCAGCTCGGCGAGGCAGTCTTTTTCCAGATAAATTTTCTTTTGCAGAATATCCACCCAGTATAGCGATTGGGTTTTTGCGTCCCATGCGGGACCTTCGCCCAGAGTGGCTTTTGCGTTGAAGAGAAGTTCGGCTTGCATGGTTAGAACCAGTCGCGTTTGTAGAAGATGTAGGTTGCAAGCGTGGTGAGGGCAAGCGAGATGCCGATGGTCATTAAGAATGCGTGGGGCCATTCGGCGCCGGGCAGCGTCACGTTCATTCCATAGAACGAGGCGACGATGGTGGGCATGCTGAAGATGATGGTGAGGGCGGCAAGCGCTTTCATTACGCCGTTGAGGTTGTTGGAGATGATGGAGGCGAAGGCGTCCATCATGCTGGCGAGAATTTCAGCGGCGATGCTGGTCATTTGAATGGCTTGCTGGTTTTCGGTCAGCACGTCTTCGAGCAGGTCCTGGTCTTCTTCGTAATAATTGAAGATTTGCGTTTTTTGTACGCGCTCCATCATCACTTCGTTGGAGCGCAGCGCGGTGGCAAAGTAGGTGAGCGATTTTTGGTATTTGAGCAGTTCGAGCAGTTCGCTGTTGCGCGTGGATTTTTGCAGTTTGTCTTCCACTTCTTCGGTGGCTTTGTTGATTTGACGCAACAAGGTCAGGTAACGCGAGGCGGTTTCAAGGAAGATGTATAAAGCAAGGCGGTAGCGCTTGCCTGTTTTAAGGTTGCGGTATTTTCCGTTGCGGATGTTTTTGAAGATGTCGCTTTCGTGGCGGCAGACGGTGATGACTTTGTTGCCGAGAATCATAATGCCCAGCGGAACGGTGAAGTAGGGGATGTCGCTTTCGGGCTGGTGGAAGGGAATGCGAAGCAGGATGAAGGTGTAGTCTTCATCGCGTTCCATGCGCGCCATTTCGTCCTGGTCAAGCGAGTAATGAATGTATTCCATATCCATCCCCCAGGTGACGAGTTTTTGCATTTCATCGGGCGTTGGGTCCACCACATTGACCCATGCTCCGTTCACCATTGTTTCTATCTGTTCAAGACCTTGCTCGGTGGTTTTATAGATGCACAGCATGGCTGCCTCCTTGCGTGAGATGTCATCACGCAGGGGCGCAAGCGCATGCGTGATGCGTTAAGGAAGTTCACCGCCTAAACTGGGCGGGTTGTTATCGGATGAATTTCTACTGCCTTCAGTCGCGTACATAACTTTTATATTTTACGCCTGTTGATGGAATTGCACAACAGCAAAGTGTGACAAAAAAACCCTTGACTCAAAATCGAATCGCGTGATACACTCCCGCCGCTTTAAGAAAGCACATCTTTTAAGAAAGGAGCGCACGCCAAATGATTATGAACAAGTTTTGCATCGTCCCCGCCTTGCTCAGCGCCGCCGGCGTTGATTCTGGCTGTGCGCCCGTATTGCGTTAGGTTTTAACGAAAGTTGCCCAACGGCTGCGGAGCGTCACGCGCAAACCCGCAGCCGTTTTTTATTGCCCTTAAGCGGCGATGGGTTTGCCCCCATCGTCGCGTTTT
>DAOTZP010000160.1:0-11761 GCA_034434265.1 Anaerolineales bacterium
AAAAATTACTTGGGTATTTTTTCACGCCATTGACATTTGACTGGCGGACGATTCTGCTGGGCAGCGTGGTCATTGCCGTCATGTTTTTCATGCCCGCCAAATGGAACGCCCGCTTTCCCTCCTCCCTTTTGGGCATCATCCTCGCCGCGCTGCTTAACTTCGGGCTGGGCTGGGACGTGCCAATCATCGGGCAAATTCCACAAACCTTATTCCTCGCCAACCGCCTTAGCCTTGCCAATATCCCATGGGATAAGATTACCAACTTCTTCGCGCCAACGCTCACCATCACTGCATTAGGCGCAGTGGAATCATTACTCTGCGGCGCAGTTGGCTCAAACATGACCGGCGTGCGCTTGCAAGCAAATCAAGAGCTCATCGCGCAGGGCATCGGCAATATGATTATTCCGTTTTTTGGCGGCGTACCTGCTACTGCCGCGATTGCGCGCTCCAGTGTGGGCATCAAATCCGGCGGGCAGACGCGCCTTGTCAGCATCATTCACGCAGTTGGGCTTTTACTCTCCATGTTCCTGCTCGCCCCGTTCATGGAGCGGATTCCGCTGGCGGCTTTGGCGGGCGTGCTTATGGTTACCGCCATCCGCATGAACGAATGGGACGCGATTAAATTCATCTTTGGCAAACGCTTCAAAACCGATATGATTGCCTTTACCATCACCATGCTTGCCACCATCGTGCTGGATTTGACGCAAGCCATTCTCATCGGCTCGTTTTTGGCAGGCGCAATATTCCTGAACAAAATTGCCAGCATTGATATTGAGGTGCAGGAAGTGGACACCGGGCGATTAAAGCAAAAAGGAATCGAAACCGCGGGAACGTGCAATCATATCCGCGTGGCGTTTTTAACAGGTCCGTTGTTTTTTGCGGCAGCGGGGCAATTCAATGAAGCGTTTGCCAACCTTCAAGAAACCCATACGCTGATTCTTTCCATGCGCGGCGTATCATTGATTGATACCGCCGGATTGGAGGCAATTCGCAAACTCTATGAACGCCTGCACAAGCACGGCGGCGCGCTCATGTTTGCGGGGACACATGAAAACGTCCGCCGCATGATGGAACGCGGCGGGCTGGTGGATTTGATTGGCGGGGAAAACTTCTTCTGGTCCAGCGACCAGGCAATTGTGGAAGCGGAGAAACGCGGGTGTAAGTTTTGCACCCCAAAAAAATGAAATAAAGCATACCTCTCACCCCGAAATGAAGATTTCGTGGGTGAGTTTGTTTTTAAGAGCAAATGGGATGCAGGCGGGCGCAGATTTACGCGGAAAGGATTTAAAAACCCGCTTCGCCCGTCCTTGCGGGCGGCGCAAGGGTCAGCGTTTATCTGCATCCCAACTTAAATTCGGGATAATTCATGTTTTATTTTGCAAGCAGCTCGCGCGTTCTCGGAAAATCCTTGTAATATCCGCGATACTGTTCCGGCAGCAACGCGGCAATGCGGCACATCACCTCATCCATCGCCTCGCGCAACAGTTTGTCGCGTTCTTCCCCTTTGACCGATTTAATATCCGGCGGGTGGTAAATTTCATCCGCGGCGGTAAGCGTTAATTTAAGTTTTTGAAATCGTTTGAGCCGCGCCACCACGTCCGCATCTTCGGTGCCGGTTAATGCAACGGGGATAATTCCCACCTTTGCGGAGCTGGCAATATAAATGGCGCCCGGCTCCGCTTTGAGCAGTTGTTTGGTTTTGGAGCGCGTGCCTTCAGGCGCAATGACCATGACTGCGCCGTTTTTCAAACGGGTGATAAATTCACGCATGGCGCTCATATCCGCTTCGCCGCGCGTCAACCAGGTGACCTTGAACAACCTGCCCGCCAACCTGCCCCACCAATATTTTTTGTATTTATCTGTCAGCGGGTGAATCAAATCGTCGTTATCAAGCACATAATAGACGACGAGCGAATCCAGCCGCCCCAAATGATTGGACGCGAGCATAAAGCCGCCTTTGGGCAGTTTGCTCATATCGGCGCGCACTTCAATATCCGCAATCAGCGGAAGAATTTTTCTGGCAATAAACCGCAGCGTGGCGGACATTATTTCTGCTCCGCAAGCAATTCCAGCAGGCGCGGATGCCGCGCATAATAGCCGCGATTTTTCTCCGGCAGCATAACGGCAATGCGGCACATAATCTCATCCGTATATTCCTGCAATTTCTCGTCGCGGTTTTCTTTGGGGAACGGCGGCAAGGTGAAGGCTTTTCCCGCTTTTAATTGAATGCGCGTGCGCTTGAATTTTTTAAGGTTGCTTAACACAATCCGGTCTTCCGTTCCAATCATGGCAACCGGCACAATCGTCCACCCCATTTTGGAGGCAAGGTACGCCACGCCCGGTTTCCCGCGCGCCATTTTTTCATCGCGCGCGCGCGTGCCTTCGGGCGCAATGACCAGCGTTTGTCCCTGTTCCATGCGATGAATGATTTCGCGCATGGCTTTCAAATCAGGTTCAAAACGGTTGATGAAAATTGCGTTTAACGGTCCAGCCAGCCAGCGGTAAATGGCGTACTCCTTCCACTTTTCCGCAACGGGGATAAACAAGTTCCAATCATCAAGCGCGTAATATGCCAATGGCGCATCAAGAAAACCGAGATGGTTTACCGCAATAACAAACCCGCCGCTTTTGGGCAGGTTTTCGTATCCGCTTGGTTCCACTTTGGCAATCAGCCAGATGATAAAGCGTAAAACAAGAACAATGAATCTTTTCATGGGGTGAATTTTATGCGAAGGGATGTTTTTGCGCAACAAAAGAAAAGCCCCGCAAACGCGGGGCTTCGGCAATGATAATGATGAATGCTGTGATTTAAGGAAACTAGCTCCACAAGTTTGTGGAAGTATGGGAAGGCTTGGACACGCCGTAATTGTTGTACATCTTCACGAACGTGTCATAATCGGACGTGGCAATGTTGGTCAACTGGAAACCGGCATTATACATGGACATATCGTACTCGTCCCGCTTGCACCAGCGCGAACAGGCAACAAAGGTCATAAAATTTTTGTTCGCAATCGGTCCGATGTTCTCAATCCGCATTTTGATGAGTGTGTTGGGAGGTATCGGTTTTTTGCAGTCCAATTTGAACCCCGTCGTACTAATATCAGAAATATGTCCAATCAGTTCGCCGGTTGCCTCGTCCATGACGCGCATGTAATAAGTAAACGCGCGCCGAGTCAAATTCCTGCGTTCCGCTATCATGATTTCACCTCCTTTCAAAAATGATAGGTGAATATAGTATATCCCTTTTCATCATGCAGAACAAGAGTTTTTAATAATCAATTTTCAAAATATGGGTGAGAATGGTTGCGCCCGAACCGCCAATGTTTTGCGCCATGCCAATTCGTGCGTTTTGCACTTGCGTTTTGCCACACTCGCCGCGCAACTGTTGGGCAACCTCCACCAGCTGATACATGCCCGTCGCGCCCACAGGATGCCCGCGCGCCTTCAACCCGCCGCGTGTGCAGATGGGAATTTTCCCGTCAATCCCGATTTGATTTTCCAACGCAAGCCGCACGCTCTGCCCACGCTCCGCAAACCCGCACGCTTCCAGCGAAAGCGCGGACATAATCGAAAAGGCATCGTGCAATTCAAAGACATCAATGTCATCCTTCGTCACGCCCGCCATCTCATACGCGCGTTTGGCTGATTCATACGCGGCTTTCAAAAACAAAGGGTCTTTGCGCGAGTGTACGGCAATTGTATCGGTCGCCGCGGCGGATGCCGCCACCACCACTTTGGGTTTGCGCCGGACTTTTTCGGCTGGCGCAATCACCATCGCCGCCGCGCCATCGCCTACGGGCGAAGCATCCAGCAAATTGATGGGCGTTGCCACCATTGAAGATTTTTCAAATTTTTCCACGGTGATTTTTTCATGCAGGCGCGCATAAGGGTTGTGCATGGCGTTTGCATGAGCGTTGATGGAAAACTGCGCGAAGTCTTCGTGCTTCCATCCAAATTCATGCATATAACGGCGCATAACCAGCGCGTTGATTCCCACAAATGAGACGCCTTGCTCCACTTCGTAATCCGCGTCGGCGGCGGTGGCTAACGCGGCGGTGACATCGCGCCCGGCTTTGTCGGTCATCTTTTCAACGCCCACCACCAGCGCGGATTCCACCTCGCCCGAAGCGACCGCCATCAATGCCGAGCGAAACGCCGCCGCGCCCGAACCGCACGCGGCTTCCACCTTTACCGCTTCCTGCTTCCACAGCCCAATCCAATCGGCAAAAAAAGCGCCGAGTTGATTTTGCCCATTCACTAGCGGGGAGAGCATGTTGCCCACATAGAGCGCGTCAACCGTTTGCAAGCCCGCGTCCTGCATGGCGGCAAAGGCAGCCTCGCCGCCAATTTCGCGCAGCGATTTATCCCAATGCTCGTCTATTTTGGTTTGTCCAATTCCTAAAATGGCTACTTTTCTCATACGGCAAATTCTACTCCATCCTGCTGTCAGGAACTATCCAAAAACATCATCGTCTAAAGAACAGGAGACAAAATGTCAAAAGCAAAATTTATATGGGTATTGATTTTCGCAACAGCATATTCGGCTTGCTCATATCAGCCGAAGCCAACGCCAGATATCGCCTCGCAGCCGCCAACGGAAACAGCCTTGCATCAAACGGCGTGGAAGTCAATTCAGATGTCACAATCCGGCGGAATTATGGGAGTTTCCCGACGGATACAAATTTCATCAGATGGAAAATATAAAATCAATGATGAGCGCGCGCAAATCAACCTGGACGGCGCATTATCAGCACAGGAAATGGAAAGGTTAAATAGCCTGATTGGCAAAGTTGACGGGATAACAACTCCGCAAACCAGGCCCATGTGCGCGGATTGCTTTGTTTATACGCTCGAAATTCAAAGAAAAGAAAAAACGTTTCAAATTGAATTAAGTGATATGGCGGTAAACGGTTCACGCTTTGAGGAGGTTATTGTATTCTTACAAGGGTTAATCAAATCGAGGTTAAAATAAAAAAATATCAATCAGCGGGGTTGGCGCGAAAATTTTTTGAATAATATTTACGCACGGGCGTTATTGATTCATGAAGCGCGGCATTTGCAGCAAGGCGCGCTGTATCGCACGATATCCGTCACAAAGAAATTCAATTCTTACTTAACCCAAGTTGCTGCCCTTGCTTAATTTTTTACCGCAGAGGCGCGGAGGACACGGAGAAATTCATTAAAAACTCTGCGCCCTCTGCACATCGGCGGTTCAAAACAGGCGAACTCGCTATTTTTTTGAAGACGGCAACTTGCGTTACTTACACGAAATGAATTTGACTGAACAATCAATTTCAAAATTAACAGAAATTTTTAATGTAAAGCGGTTTGTTTTGTTGTATTCTGTTTTCAGATAGAGAAAGGAGGTTGCGATAGAACTACCGCCTGAAACACAACCAAAGGGTGAGGCGAAACGCCTGTAACTGGCTCAAGCCCGGCTTGAAATTCCAGACGTTCACCAAACGAAATGAAGGCGGCTGAACACGCTCTCACCCCTCTCGTTGTACAACCAAATTTTAGCGTAAGTTTTTGTGACGGGTGGATGACCTCCATCCGTCTTTTTTTATTTAACCAATCAACACCTGACCTTCGGGATATTCAATGACATTGCGCTTGGACGGCGTGGTGAACGCAAGCATAACGGTCAGCGCGCCGAGCCTTCCCCAAAACATGACGAAGACAATCACAATTTGACCGAGTCCGTTTAACTGTAACGTGAATGCCAGCGAAAATCCGCAGGTGGCAAACGCGGAAATGACTTCAAACAAAACCTGGTCGAGCGTGGCAAATGGATGCGTGAGCAGAATCAGCCACGAGGCGGCAAATACAACAGCCAGTGAAATTGTAAGCACGGCGGCGGCGCGGCGGATGGTATCCGGCGGGATGGCGCGCCCCAGCAGGGAAACAGAATCGCGTTTGCGGATGTAGCTCCACAACGCAAGCGTCAGCACAATGAATGTGCCGGTGGTAATACCGCCGCCCATTGAAGCAGGCGCGCTGCCAATGAACATGAGCGCAATTTTGATGAGCTGGCTGGCGGGCGCAAGGTGTTCAAAATCGCTGATTCCAGCGTAGCCCGCCGTGCGCGTGGAAACAGATTGAAAGAGCGATAACCCCAGCCGCCGCAGAAAAGGCTCGCCAGACAGCGCGCCCGAGGAAAAGGATTCGGAAAAAAACAACCCCAGCCAGCCCGTAATTAAAAGCGCGGTGACCACCCGCAAAGTAATCCGCGTATTGAATGAAAGCCGCCGCGCTTCGGGGTAATCCCATACGTCCATCAACACGGGCATACCCAGACTGCCAAGAAAAATCAGCGCGCCAAAAATGGTGAGCGTGATTCCGTCATTGGGGATTCCGGTGTAGCCGTTGAACCCTGTGAACAAGTCGAAGCCCGCGTTGCAAAATGCGGAGACGGAATGAAAGAGCGCATAAAATGCAGCGCGGAAACCGCCAAGCGTATGACGCCAGTGCAACCAAAGAAACCACGCGCCAATCAGTTCAATGGATGCGACCATGAGCAGCAAGCGGCGGGTGAATAAAAGGATGGCGCGCGTGTCAATCAGCCCGAGCGAATCGCGCAGCGCAATGCGGTTGAGGTAGGTGATGCGCCTGCCGGCCAGCCGAAAGATGATGACTGTCATCGCCATAAATCCGACGCCGCCGATTTGAATGAGGACAAGCAGAATGAATTGGCCGAGGAGAGTCAAGTCGCGCGCGGGTTGAATGACGGAAAGCCCGGTGACGCTGAGCGCGGAAACAGCGGTGAATAACGCCTGCGAAAAAGAAAGCGGCTTGCCTGTGGAAACCCAAGGGAGACTGAGCGCGCCTGTTCCGCTAATGACCAAAAATAAAAGCCCAACGGCAATGCGCGCGGCAGGGTTGAGCTTGCGTAAATAAATCACGGATTCAGTTCCAATCGCTCATGGCGAAGACGTTTTTATTTGTGCCGATGACGACAAGCAGGTCGCCTTTGGTGAGCGAAAAATCGGCGGGCGGGGAAACGGTAACGGTTTCGCCGCGTTTCACCGCAACCACAGTCACACCGTATTTACGGCGCAGCTCGGCTTGTTGAATGGTGATGCCTTCAAGCGAATCGGGGATGGAAATTTCCACAACGCAGTGTTCAGGTCCGAGCGGAATTCTATCCAGCAGGTTTGGGTTGGCGAGTTCAAGCGCCAGCCGTTCGCCCGCTTCAAATTCGGGCAGCACAACCTTATCCGCGCCGACGCGCAGCAAAATTGTTTTTTGACGTTCGGTGAGCGCCTTGCAAATGATTTTACGCACGCCAATGGATTTGAGCGCGACGGTTGCCATGAGGTTGCTTTCAAAATCCGCGCCAATGGCAACGACCACCGTATCAAACGAGCCAATATCCACCGCGCGCAATGCGTCTTCATCGGTTGCGTCGAAGACCAGTGCCTGCGTGAGTTCATCCGCCATTTTTTGCGCAATCTTTGGGTCGCTGTCCACGCCCAGCACGTTAAATCCCTGACGGGCAAGCGTGAGCGCGAGAGACGAGCCGAACCTTCCCAGCCCAATGATTGCCACTTCCATTTTTTTGTGATTTGCCATAATGAGTTATTTCGCTTTCGCAAATGCCTTGCTCATTCTTTGCAAGCCTTGTTCGAGCAAAGCGCGCGATGTGCCAAAATTGATACGGACGTGACCTTCGCCTTCCTTGCCAAAAATGTTTCCCGGGCTGAGCGCCACTTTGGCGTTCTTCAAAAAGAATTCATACGGGTTGTCTTTGATTGGGGTTTGCGTAAAGTCGAGCCAGCCGAGATAGGTCGCCTCAGGGAAGGTGGCGCGGACGCCCGGCATATTTTGAATGACATAATTGAAAAGAAAGTCGCGGTTGGCGGTGAGATGTTCGCGCGCGTCTTTCAGCCAGCCGTCACATTTGCCGGAAAAAGCCGTGTGCGCGGCGAACAATCCCATGCTGTTGACGTGCAGCGTCATTCGGTGAACTTCCTGCTCGTAGCGTTTGCGCAGCTCCGCATTGGGGATGATGGCAAACCCGCAAAACAAGCCCGGAATGTTAAACGTTTTGGACGGCGAAACCAGCGTGATGGTGTTTTGGGCAATCTCACGCGAGAGTTTTGCAATGGGGGTGAATTTATTTTCATCCAGCAAAAGTTCCGAATGAATTTCATCCGAAACAATCAAGACGTTGTTTCTTAAACAAATTTCCGCCATGCGCAGCAAGTCTTTGCGCGGGAAGTTAATGCCCAGCGGGTTGTGCGGGTTGCACAGCAGGAACATGCCCGCCTTCTTTGCCTGCTTTTCAAAAGCATCCCAATCCACTTCGTAGCGGATTAAATTTCCCTCGACAATTTTTTTGAGCGGCGCGTTCAGTTGCGGAATGCCGGCATTGTTTTTGACATCATGGAAAGCGTTGTACACGGGAGTTTGAATCAGCGCCCCTTTTTTGGGCGAACAGGCAATCCGCGCGGCAACGGTAAACCCGCTGACAATGCCTGTCACCGCGACCACATCTTCAGGCTTGATTTTCCACTTGTATAAAGCATCCATGCGCGCCGCAACGGTTTGCTGCAACGTCAGCGAGGGAATCTCGTATCCCAGCACGCCATGATTCACAACTTTGCGCAGCGTATCAAGAATGGGTTTCGGCGCGGGAAAGTCCATATCCGCCACCCACATGGGCAGCACATCTTTGGGAACCCACGTCCATTTGTTAAGGTTGATGGAATTGCGGCGGTTGGGGGTAAAGGTAAAGTCGGTCATTGAAAAATCTCCTCTGGCTGAATTTTACTGCGGGTTTGGAATAAACTTGTATTGCAAATTAAAAAAGAAAAAGCCATAATATTGGTGATAAAATCGCACAGCGCTTTACAAGGTTTGAAACGCAAGCGCAAAAGGATACACCCGTTACATGAAATACAATCTTCATTTATTCTGGCGCACGTTCGTTCGTTCGTTTTTTGGCGCGCAAAACACCACCGCCCGCCTCACCCGCAAACGGCTGATTTTCCTCCTCCTCTTTTACGTTGTCTGGATTCCCGGCATGTTCATCCACTGGTTTTTCTTCTGGCTGGATGACATCCTGTTCCCTGCGCATAAAACGCATCCCATTGAAAAACCGCTGTTCATTCTCGGCAACTTTCGCAGCGGCTCAACATTTTTACACCGCCTGCTCTCGCGCGATGAAGAAGCCTTCACCAGCCTGACCACATGGGATATTTACCTGACGCCCTCGGTAACGCAAAAGAAAATTACGCAATTCTTTGCGCGGCTCGATACGAAATATCTCAACCGCACCGTGCATAAATTGCTGTATAAATTCGACCGCGCCACGCTGGGCAAGGTGAAGATACACCCCATCTCTTTCTTTCAACCGGAAGAGGACGAAAACATTCATCTGCTCATTTGGGACGGCTACTTCGTCAGTTTCCTCTTCCCCTTCATGGATGAGATACCGCCCTACCAATACTTTGACGAAATGCTTTCACCCGAACACAAACGCCGCATCATGACGTTTTACAAATCCATGCTGCAGCGTCACATGTACGCCACAGGCAAAAAATATTTCGTTGCAAAAAATCCCGCGTTCAGCGCAAAGATTGAAACCTTAAAAGAATTCTTTCCCGATGCGCGCATCATCTACCTTGCGCGCAACCCGCTGGATATGCTGCCCTCCACCATCTCGTGGATTAATTACGCCCGCCGCGTCTTTACCGACCCGGAACCGGGATACCACTACATTGATGAAATCGTTGCGATGACTCAATACTGGTACTCGCACCCGCTGAAATATCTGGACGCGAACCCTTCGCCCCGCCATTTGATTCTCAACTACGACGACTTGATTCAACGCCCCGAGCATGTCATCCGCGGATTTTACGAACAATTCGGCTACCCCGACAAGCCCGGACTGCCCCACATCATTGACCAAGCCGTCAAAGAAACCTTGACCTTCAACAGCGACCACATCTACTCTTATGAAGAAATGGGATTCACCCGCGAGCAGATTATTGCCCTCTACCCGGAAGTTTTTGCCCGCTTTGGCTTTGACACCCGCGAAGAGCATTTGCCCGTGAGAGAGTATGTGAGGGTACAGAATAGGGAGTAGAGAAGTAGAGAATAGTAACCCCTCTCCGGCTGGGAGAGGGGCAAGGGTGAGGGATAACCCGCTTATTCTTTTTTTGCGCGCTTTGTTTTTACGGCTGGCTTTTTCTCCGCTGTTTTGGATGTTTTAGCCGCCGATTTTCGCCGAATGGGTTTCTTCTCTTCCATTTCTTGCTCGGGCTCATCTTCCGCTTGTACTTCTTCCGCCTGTGCGCGCCTGCGTGAACGGGCGTTTTTTTCTTCCTTCACCGGCGCGAAGAAATAATCCTCCTCCCAGTTTTTCGCAAACGCGGGCTGCAACCTGCCATTGCGGATGAGCAACATGACCACGCCCGCAACCGCCATCAAAAACGAAAACAGCATCGAAGTGGTGACAAAAGAATCGCCCAGTCGGGGCTGGTCGGGGCGGAAGAATTCGATAAAGGTGCGAATCAATCCCGCGCACACCAGCCATCCCGCAAAAATTGCGCCGGGTTTGATTCGCTCGCGGTACTCGCGCGCAATCCACAACAACGCCAGCGCGGCAAGGATGTTCAAAATCATCTCATACGCAAAAGTTGGGTGAAAGCGCGTGGTCTCCAACGGGTATAACTCAAGGTTTTGATATTGCGGCAGGCGGCTGCTGAAATTGTTGATGAGAATCCCCCACGGCAGTTGTGTGGGCGGACCGTACAGCTCTTGATTGATGAAATTCGCCGGGCGGGCAAGCGCCTGACCAATGAGCGCGGCGGGCGCAATTGCATCCAGAAACAGCCAAAAATCCATTTCCTTGGCTTTAAGAAAATAATACAAAGCCACCGCGCCAAAAATCAGCCCGCCAAAAAAGTGCAGCCCGCCTTCGGTGATGTAAAGAATGCGGCGCGGGTCTTCAATGTAATACCGGCTTCCGCCCGCAATGCTGTTTAACACATACCAAAGGCGCGCGCCCACAATGCCCGCAGGCAAAACCCAAATGAGCGCGTCCCAAATCACGTCGCCGTTTTCGCCACGTCGTTTGATTTCTTTTTCGGCAATCCATGTGCCGACGACAGCGCCAAGCATGACCAGCACGCCATACCAGCGCAGCGTGACGGTAAAGTTAAATAACTTGAATGAAAAGATTATCGGGTCTATCATGTTTCCTCTTTTATTTTTTGCAGTTTGCCATAGCGCGGCATGATTCTCCCGTTGGGGATGGATGCCGCCCGCAAGATAATGATTTACCAAACTAACCGGAGATAAACAAAGACAAATAAAACATCTTTGTTCATTATGTTTATCAAGGTTGAAGTTTTATTCATCTCGCAGAACTGTTAACAAACAGCGGGCATTATATCATTTGAAAGCAAGGCAAACTTTCGGTAAAAAAAAATTCGGACAAAGTTTGTAATATATTCTTTACGATTGTAAAAAACATAGGACATTTGTCACATGACGATATGACAAATGACACATCAAAAAAAGCGCGGCAATTTTTACAATGCCTGTAAACGTTTACCTTTGTTGTCAATATTGATTGGACGGATTATGCTTAAAATCAACCGCCAGACCGATTATGCCGTGCGCGTCATCCTTGCGCTTTCCAAAAAAGAGTTTGGCAAGCGATTCTCCACCGCTGAAATCGGTCAGGAGATGTTAATTCCGCCCGCATTGCTGCAGCGGATTGTCGCCGAGCTGGCAAGCGGGGAATTCATCA
>DAOTZP010000161.1:0-1748 GCA_034434265.1 Anaerolineales bacterium
GTCAACAAGCGTGATGGTCGGGTCGGTTGTGCCGCCCGCGTCCGGGTCATCCGATTGCACTGCGCTGAATCCCGTCCCGCTGACCGTGCCTTGATGGGAGATTTGAGTCGTGCCGGGCGGCAGCGGGTCGTTTACCTGCGCTTGATATTGAATGATGACCGTTCTGCCTGCGGGCAAATCGCCAATGGTGACATGAACCGTTTCACCGGCTTGGCGCGGGGCGAACAGCCCGCGCCCGCTGGCGGGTGAAATCAAATTGGCAGGGGAAAGGGAAACGCCCGCCCGCGCAGTCAAACTCGCGCTTTGTTTTTGCAACTCAGCCGCTTGGTCTTGCGCGGAAATCGTATGGGCATTCAAATCCGCCTTGGCGACACCGCTCAACATGGGCAGCGCGCTGACGCTGGGGGTGTAACAAGTCTGCCCGTCAAATGTGTTGGCTGTGGTCGCAATGGCGCTGTTGAACCCCGGATTGTTGGTGGTTAAATGAGTTTGCGTTGCCGTCGCATTGGAGCCGTTTGCCAGCCCTTGCACATAAAATGACGCGAGCGAAAATTCGCGGACGCGCACATCCGCGAGAATGCTTCCATTGCCGTTATTCTCGCTGTTGCCCGTGATGTTGACGCACATGATGGAAGTTGTTGTGCCGTTGCCGGAACCCGCGTAGAGCGCATAATCCGGCAGGATGCTGCCATTTGTATTAACGCCGGTGTTTAACGTATTGTTTTGAATGATTGCGTCCACCCGCGAAGAATTTCCTTCATTCGCAACAAGGATTCCCAAACTGCCATAATAAGTGATTGTGTTTCCCTTTATCTCCACCCGCTGCGGCTGGGTTGTACTTGTGTGATTAATCTGAATACCGTATGCCGAAGCAGGGGAACTGCTGCTGGTTGTGATGGTATTGTTATTAATTAAGCCGTCTTGCGTGCCGCTTCCTGTTGAGGAATTTGCCACAACCACCTGCGTACTTTTGCCATTGTTCATGGTGTTTCCGCTAATGATGTAATCCAAATCCGAGTTGCCGGAGTTAAGCAGAAGAACGCCGTAATCTGCATTATTAAAGGCGCTATTGTTTTGCACGCGGATGGTGGCTGCGGCTGCTCCAGAGAGGCTGACTTCCACGCCATTATCATTTTGGGAAAGCGTATTGCTATCGGTATTGGAGACCGTATTGCCCGAAGCGGTGAAATCCAAACTGCTGGAACTGTTGGAGATATAAATATTTTGGTCGTAAGAGTTTGAAATGGCGTTGTTGGCGATGGAAACCGTGCCGGTCAAACCGGAGAAGTTCAACCCGCGCTCGTTATCCGCGTTGCCGTTATTGGAAATTGCGCTGTTGGCAATCGTCAAGCCGGAGACGGTCGTTCCGCTAATGCCGTGCGAGCCGCCGTCTTGAATATTCATATAAGCCAGCGAGACATTACTGGTGGAAGCGAGCGAAACGCCCGCGCCTGTGGAGTTTTGAATTGTTCCGCCGCTGCCCGCGCTGCCGCTCCCTTTTACTTTCAGCCCGCCGCTGGAGCCGGTGGTATCCAACACAATGCCGCTTGCCGCGCCGTTGGAAGAAATGCTTCGAAATTCAAGATTGTTTGAGCCAATGGTGATGTTCGCCGCATAAAGCGTTGTGCCGCTTGTGCTGCTGAGTTTATTAATCAGCGCGCCGGTTGCGCCCGAATCACAGGGGTATTCATCGCAGATGTGAAGCGTGCCGCCGCCGGTGGCGGTGAACGCGGGGTTGGTCGTCGTGC
>DAOTZP010000162.1:0-13243 GCA_034434265.1 Anaerolineales bacterium
GCACAAAAGCCGGGTAAAAAGTCAAAGCCGCGCCGTCCATGTCCACAGTACGCGGGGAAAGCGGCAGGCATCCTGCAATTCAGGCTGCAACCACTAAAACATTAACCAAACATGAAATACAGATGTAAACCTGCGGCGTATAAATTATGTCATATATTTTTCATGACTTTTATCGTTCATTTTCAGGATGCTTTAACTTGTTTTTAATATTTCACTTATGTAAAATGCAATAAATTGCTTAATATGGGCGTATAAAAGCAATTAAATCCGAATCCGTTCGGGAATATTCTAAAAAGGAGAATGAACAATGAATCGAAAAAGCTTTATCATGCTCGTTTTGGTCTTTGCGGCGTTGACGCTGTCCGCTTGTGCTGGCGCGCCGGGTCCCGCTGGTCCTGCTGGTCCTGCCGGTCCCGCTGGTCCTGCCGGTCCTGCCGGTGAGTCGCTTACCATCGAAGACCTGACTTGTACCGAATGCCATAACGATACAGCCGTCATCAGCGGGAAAAAAGCGGCCTGGCAAACCTCTTTGCACGGCTCCGGCACCGCCTTCATTGAAGAAGGCGGACGGAATGCCTGCGCGTTTTGTCACTCTGGCGCGGCGTTTAGCGCTGCCGTTGCCGAGGGAAAAAACTTTAGCCAGGTGGAATCCGGCGATGCCAATCCCACCCATCAGGACTGCCGCACCTGCCACCAAATCCATGTGACCTACACTGCGGAAGACTGGGCGCTCGAAATTGATACGCCTGTGACCTTGGTCACCAGCGGCGCCACCTTCGACGGCGGCTCCGGCAATCTGTGCGCCCAATGCCACCAAGCCCGCCGCTATTTGGCGAACTTTGTCGCCAAAGACGCTTCCGGCGCACCCATCCCGGGGCAGTACACCACTGGTCCGCGCTTTAATACCCATTACAGCGTGCAAGCTGATGTGCTGATTGGCGCCGGCGACTTCGGCGTTACAGGCGAACCCGGACCGCACTACAAGGGCGTCGAAAACACCTGCGTAGGCTGCCACATGGGTGAAGGCGATTCCCACACCTTCGAGCCGCAATTGGCTGTCTGCCAAAGCTGTCACGAGGGCGCGGAAGACTTCAACATCAACGGCTACCTGACCACCTTTGAAGAAAAGTATGCCGAACTCGAAGCCGCGCTGCTTGCCAAGGGTATGCTCACCAAAAACGCTGACGGCACGATTTCAAATGTTCAAGGCACATACGAAGAAGGTCCCGCCAAGGCATTGTTCTTCTACAACCTTGTTCACGAAGACGGCAGCGAAGGGCTGCACAACCCGGAATACTTCAATGCTTTGATGGATATGGCGCTCGAAGCGTTGAAATAAATCAACATACCTGACGCGCATCCCTGCCCAAATGCGCGTTGGACCAAAAACAACATGCCTCATCGAGAGATGGGGCATGTTGTTTTTCCCGTTTTTCTCACGAGAATTTGATGACTTTTGTCATCCAATTCTCATCCTGTTTTAACTTGTGCTTAATGTAACGAATCAGTACAATCATACCCGGTTGCAAAAATCAAAGAGAAAGATGCAGCCAATCCCATCTCGTTTCGATTCATTATATAAGGAGAATGCGAAATGAACTTTAAGAAAATGCTCGTTTTATTGGGCACTGCCGTTCTAGCCGCCGCACTTTTAGCGGCATGTGGCGGCGGAAACGAACCTGCGCCCGCAGCCTCGGAAGAACCAAATGCAACTGAATCTCCGGTTACCCCAGAAGTTGTAATTCCATTTATGGAAGACTGGAAGACCTCCGGACACAATGACATTACCGGCGAACCATTCCGCCATTGGGATGATGCAGCCGAAAACCCGGATGGCGTTCCCACCAGTTGCGCTAAATGCCACACCTCGCTTGGATATTTAGACTATCTCGGCGTGGATGGCTCCGAAGTCGGCAAAGTGGATTCGCCCGTGCCCGCCGCCCAAGCGCAAGGGATTCAATGCGAAACCTGTCACAACGCGGGAACAATCTCCAAAACCAAGGTGGTGTTCCCCTCCGGCGTGGAAATCACCGCAGGCGACGACACCCGTTGTATGGAATGTCATCAGGGACGCGAATCGAAAGACAGCGTGGACGCGTTCATTGCCCAATTCGGCGAAAACGTGGACCCCGACTCTGTCCCCGCCCCAATCAAGAACGAACAAGGCAACGAAGTCAAGCTTGGCTTCCGCAATGTCCACTACTACGCCGCGGCGGCAACCCTGTATGGCGGCATGGCGCGCGGAGGTTATCAATACGACAATAAAACGTATGACGCCAAGAACACGCATGTCGAAGGATACGACACCTGTATCGGCTGTCACAACCCGCACACGCTCGAAGTCAAAGTGGAACAATGCGCAGCCTGCCATCAGGATGTTGCCGCGCTTGAAGATTTGAAAGACATCCGCATGGTATCTTCCAACCCGGATTATGACGGCGACGGCGATATTGAAGAAGGCATGTATTACGAAATCGAAGGCTTGCAAAGCATTCTGTTTGCCGAAATTGAAAAGTACGCCAAAGAAAAAGCCGGCGCGGAAATTAAATACGACGCCGCCACATACCCCTACTTTATGGGCGCGGATGGTAAAAGCTATGCCAACTGGACTCCCCGCCTGCTTAAAGCCGCGTATAACTATCAAGTCTCCAAAAAGGACCCCGGCGCGTATGCTCACGGCAATAAATACATCGTACAGCTTCTCTTTGATTCAATCGAAGACCTCGGCGGCGATGTAAGCGGACTGGCGCGCACCGATGCCGGTCACTTTGCAGGCGATACCATGCCCTTCCGCGATTGGGACGGCGACAACTACACCGTACCGTTTAACTGCGTCAAGTGCCACACCGCGCAAGGTCTTCCGACCTTCTTGAAATCCGGCGGCTCTGTGGTGGTAACAGGCAACGGCACCACCGTCACCACCGGTCTTTCTTCCATGCCTTCCAGCAACGGGTTCATGTGCTCCACCTGTCACGATGAAGCCAACTGGCCCAACCGCTATCAGGTAGCTTCCGTCACCTTCCCCTCCGGCAAGACGGTTTCGTATGGCGGCAAAGACGCGGACGGCAAATTCCTGCCGAATGACAACAACCTGTGCCTCTCCTGCCACATGGGACGCGAATCCACCACCAGCATGAACGCCGCGCTGCGCGGCAAAGAACTGGATGTGGTGGACCCGTCTGTCCGTTTCAAAAACATCCATTACTTCTCCGCCGGAGCTACGCTCTTTGGAAGTGAAACGATGGGCGCGTACCAATACGAAGGCAAGGAGTACGTTGGCATGAACATGCACGCTTCCAAGACCGGTAAAATCAATCAATGTCAGGACTGCCACGACGTACACGCGCTTGAACCAAAAGTAAAAGCATGTGATACCTGCCACAACACCACCGACCCCGCCACCATCCGCGAAACGGAAGTGGACTATGACGGCGACGGCGACATCAAAGAAGGCATTTCAGGCGAAATCAGCACGCTCGCAGAAGCCTTGTACGCGGAAATTCAAAAATACTCCGCAGCCAATGGCGGCGAATTAAAATACGACAGCCACGCCTACCCGTACTTCTTCGATATGGAAGGAAAAAGCTACGCAGCGTGGACGCCCAGACTGCTAAAAGCCGCGTTCAACTATCAATACAGCCAAAAAGACCCCGGCGCGTATGCCCACAACCCGAAATACGTTATTCAGATATTGATTGACTCAATTGAAGACCTCGGCGGCGACATCACCACCTACACCCGCCCGGAACTTCCCGCGGCTGAATAACCCCACCTCCGCAAAAAAACACCCCGCCCCAATAAGCACGGGGTGGGGCAAAAAAAAACGGACGCCTGATTGACGCAAAAGCGCCAAACAGGCGTCTGTTGTTCTGCAAAGTGAGGCAATCTTAAAATTCACAGAATTTAGGCGCTGTCAAGCCTTTATTTCTGCTCTTCTTTTTTGTTGGATTCTTTGTTTGCTTCACTTGCATTTGCCTCCTCTTCCTTGTTGCCAAGACCCTCGCGGAAGGATTTAATGCTGCGCCCCAACTCGCCCGCAATCTTTCCAATTCGTCCGGGTCCAAACAAGAGAAGAACAATAACGAGAATGATAATCCATTCCCAACCGCCTAATCGCATCATAAGAGTCTCCTTTTTCTTTTTTTTCACTTGTATCGTACCACAAAAATATTTAACGCCGGATGAGTATTTTTCACGCCAGCACCGCATCCACCGCCATGGCGAGGAAAATAAACATCAAATACATGCTCGACCAGCGGTACATCGTCCACGCCGGTTTGTTGCCGCCGACCTTGAACACCCGCCACGCCGCGTAGAGCAGCCACCCGCCAAGCAAAATTGCCGACCACAGATAAATACTCCCCGCAAGGTTCAACACCGGGAGGAGCAGCGTCACCGCGACCAATTCCACCGTGTAAATGAGAATCTGCTTGCGGGTCTCTTCCTCTCCGCGCACAACAGGCAGCATGGGAACGCCCGCCTTTTCATAATCCTTCATGCGGACGATTGCCAGCGCCCAAAAATGCGGCGGAGTCCACATAAAGACGATGGCAAACAAAATCCACGCGGTAAGACCAAGATTATTGGTCGCAGCTGCCCAGCCCACCATCGGCGGAATTGCGCCCGCTCCCCCGCCAATGACAATATTTTGCACGGTGGCTTTCTTCAACCAAATGCTGTAAAAGAAAACATAATAGAAAATGCCAGCCAGCGAAAGAAGCGCGGCAAGCAAATTGACCATGCCCGCCATGATGTAGTAGCTCATCAAACACATTGCCAGCCCGTAGGAGAGACCTTCGGCGGGAGTCAGCCTGCCATCCGCCAGCGGACGTTTGGCAGTGCGCTGCATGTTTTTATCGAGTTCGCGGTCAATGTATTGATTCAACGCGCTGGAACCAATTGCCGCCAATGCGCCGCCGAGCAGCGTCCACACGGTCAATTCGGGCGAAGGCAAGCCTTTTGTGCCAATGACCAAGCCGCCGTAAGTGGTGATAAGCAGCAACACCACAATCAACGGTTTGGAAAGGATAAAGAAATCGGTCAGGCGTTTTCGCCCGTGCAAAACTTCCGGCGGGTTATCTTTTTTAATCAAATAACTTGAAGTGAATACCAAAGCAATCAGGGCAATCCACAACGAATACGAGGTGAGCAAATGCAGCACGGTGATGTGCGCCTGCGGCTCGCGGATGACGCGCAACGCCCCGATGAATGCCTGCCCAAAAAACAAAACAGTCATCACGGTGGTCAATGGCAAAATCACAAGATTTGCGCGATGCTCGCGCCATGCGCGGCGAAACACCCACACGGTCAAAATCATGGCAAGCCCCACCAGCGCTTGATGGGCAAGTTGCAGCCAGCCGAGCGGCGCGCGCGGCGCGCACAGGGGCCAACCAACGCATAAAGACGCGGCGCCCGTCACGGTGACAATGCGCCCGACCACAGTCAGGGCAAACATCGCCGCCAACAAAGCCAGCGTCAATCGCGTGAAGGATGATTTCAACGAATACTTCATTTACGACTCTCCGAATACTGATTTATTAATTAAAGAATAGCGGGTTCGATTGTTTTGAACCGCAGAGCCGCCGAGTTCGCGGATTTTAATGAATTTCTCTGTGCCCTCCGAGACTCTGCGGTAAAAATTAGGCAACGGCAGCAGATTTGGTTAAGTAAAACGGGTAACCAAAAAATAAAATCACGGCAAACGTGAACCATTGTAACGCATACCCAAAATGCGAGCCTTCGGTTAAGTTTAATTCAGGCTGCTGCGGAACAGGCGGCGCGGCATTCTCCATTTCATCGGGCTGGATGTAAACCGGCAGAATGGGATAGCTCAATTGCGCGGCGATTTTTTCCACGCTGATGGAGTTGAAATAACGGGACGCATCGCGCGTTTCGGGATTCCCTCCAATCTCCACATCGTTGCCGAGCCGTATCTGCCCTGTAACGGTTACTTCACCTTCAATGTCATATTGCCGCCAATGTTCAGTGGAAGAATTTGTCGAGGCGGGAATAAAGCCGCGATTCACAAGAATCGCCCCGCCCTCAAAGCGAAGCGGCGTGATGAGGTGAAATCCATACTCATTTCCAAGAACCTGATTGCGTATGGCAAATTGATTTTCAAAATCGTACCTGCCCGTGACCTTTACCTTGCGCCACTCCATGTCAACAATCGTGAATGGAATCCCGGCATTCAAATCCAGCGCGGGCATGGCGCGCATGGTATTCACTTGCCGGTTAAAGGCGCGGCGTTGTTCCAATCTATCCAACTGCCAGATGCCGAGTCGAATGCAAACCGCCGTGCCGGCAAACACCAGCAAGGTCGTTACAATCCACGCGCGGCTGAACATGTTACGCAGCGGCATGGCTTTTCTCTTTAACGGGCATGACCACGCTGTAAATGGCAATCAACACGCCCAGCGGAATGCCTGAATATAAAATGCCATAAATCCGCGTCCAGACGGTGAGCGGTTCATGCACATCCAA
Organism: Anaerolineales bacterium; assembly: GCA_034434265.1. Taxonomy (GTDB): domain Bacteria; phylum Chloroflexota; class Anaerolineae; order Anaerolineales; family Villigracilaceae; genus Villigracilis. Next base: position 6,484 of record DAOTZP010000162.1, read on the forward strand.
CCCGAACATTTGCTGCGATTGAAACGAACACTCGTAAGTGTATTTTTCGGCGGTTTCAAGGGTCATGCTGGCTGAGCCATTTGCGGGAATCCACAACGGACCAAATTGATGATTTTCGGTGTCTTGATTGATGATGGCAAGCGTATCGCCAACAACAAAGGTTGTATCGGCGGGGATGATTTCAAAGTTTTCCCCGTTGGCAAGTTTTTGCGCCGTGCCTGCGGGAATGACAAATTCCATCCGTTTTGGGGCGCGGGCGGTATCGCGCAAAAAGTAAAAGGTCGCTTCGTTGAGGATGACTCCAAAGAGCAAGCCGAGCAGCAAGGAAATTAAGATGCGTTTGAAAAGAGGGTTTGAAAGGGACATTGCTGTTTCTTTTATGTAATAGAAAAGGATAAAAAATCGGAGCGGCTGCAAAGCCGCCCCGATTTTACTACCAGTTGAGAGAAGTATAATTTATACTAATTTTCCAATAAGGTACAAGGCGGGGTAGAAGAAAATCCACACCACGTCCACAAAGTGCCAGTACACGGCGGCGGCTTCCACGGGGAAATGTTTTTCGTCGTACAAACCTTTCATGCCGTTGCGCAAGACAATGCCGAGAAAGATAACGCCCGTAAGAACATGGAAGGCGTGCATCCCCGTCATCATAAAGAAGACTGCGCCGTAGGTGTTTTTGGATGCGGAGACTCCTTCGGCTATGGCGTTGGGCCATTCCACAGCGACCACGCCGAGCAAGAAGGCAACTCCCATCACCAGCGTAACAATCAAGTTGTTGCGGAAGGCTTTGCGGTCTCCATGCTCAATGGCGATTTCAGCGCGGTTCATAAAGAAGGATGAAACCAGCAGCACGACGGTGACAATTAAGCCGAGGGTTTGGTCAAGGTGCGGGCGCGTCATGCCGAGCAGGTTAAAGCGCGTGACGAGCAAGCCGCCAAACACAAACGAGTCGGAAAGCAGGAAGAGCCACAATCCCAAACGGTTGGTGCCGGATTTATAAGCGTAGGAGTTTTCGTCGCCTTCGTTTTCGGCGTTGAGTTTGTAGATGTGCATGTAGTAGTACACCACCAAACCAGCCTTGACAAGCGCGACGAGCGCCATCAACTGCGCGGAACCGAGCGCAACCGCAATAAAGAACTCAAGCGCGGTCAGCACGCCGAGATAGATGAAAATGGTAACGCCCTGACCGTACGCGGAAGATTTATCAGATGTATGTGCCATGTGTATTAGCCCTCCCCTATTTTGTCTCGATGAAACGGGTATATGGTGAATCTTTCAAACCGTAATCGTACGGTTCGCCGACAACTTCAAAGGCTTTGTCGTAGTTGTGCGCGGGCATGGGGGAAGAAACCTGCCATTCGGGAGAGCGCGAATTCCACACATTGCCTTCGGCTTTTTCGCCGTTCTTGATGCTGGTAAAAAAGTTGTAAATGAAAATACAAACCGAAAGCGCGATGAGGAAAGCCGCAATGGTCATAACCAGATGCCAGCTGTCAAAACCCAGCGCGGGGTCGTAATCCGCGATGCGGCGGCGCATCCCAAGCAAGCCAACGCGCATCATGCCGAGTGTGAGGACAAAAAACGCGGGAGTCATCAGCCAGAAGTGAATCTTGCCGAGCGTTTCGTTCATGCGGCGTCCCGTCGCTTTGGGATACCAGTAGTACAGCGCGGCAAAGAACGGGAAGACAAATCCGCCGAAGATGGTATCGTGGAAGTGACCGACAATGAAGTAAGTATCGTGCAGGTGCAAGTCGGTGGAGACGGTGGCATTGGGGGGACCGGAGAGACCGCCCATGAGGAAGACGACAATCGCGCCAAGCACAAAAAGCATGGGCGTTTCAAATGAAATCTTCCCTTTCCAAATCGTCGCCACCCACGAGAAGAATTTAACGCCCGTAGGAACGGCAACCAGAAGCGTGCTGTACATGAAAGGCACGCGCAAGTATTCGTTCATGCCGGAGGTGAACATGTGATGCGCCCAAACGAGGAAGCCGACGAGCGCAATGCCCAGCGACGACATGGCAATCCATTTGTAGCCGAAGAGCGGCTTGCGGACAAAGACGGGCAGCAGCTCGGAGATGACGCCCAAGCCGGGAAGCACGAACACATACACCGCAGGGTGGGAATAAAACCAGAACAAGTGTTGGAAGAGAACGGGGTTGCCGCCTTTGGCGGGGTCAAAAAATCCCATGCCAAACAAGCGCTGGAACATGACCAGCTGGAAGGAAAGACCGATGAGCTGTGTGGCGGTGAGGGAGATGATGGAAGTGGCGATGGAAGCCCAAACCAAAATGGGCAGACGGAACGCGGTCATTCCCTTCGCGCGCATTCGAATCACGGTGGCGATGATGTTCAACCCGCCAAGGATGGACGACCAGCCCGCCACGAACACGCCGAGGAAGAACATTTGCATTCCCACAGGGGCGCGCGCCGAAAGCGGAGGATAGCCCGTCCAGCCGGTATCGAAGCCGCCGAGGAAGAGGCTCATCAGCAGCAGCACGGCAGCGGGGACGGCAATCCAAAACGAGAAGGCGTTCATGCGCGGAAAAGCCATATCCGCCGCGCCGAGCAAAAGCGGCACAACATAGTTCATAATGCCCGCAATGCCAAGCAAAATGGAGACAATCATTATCATGCCGTGCAGCGACATGAGCGTGTTATACAGTTGCGGACCGTTTTGCCCGAAGAGTTTTAAGTCCATTGTGAGGAATTGCAATTGTGAAGCCGCGAGTTCCGTGCGGAATATCAACGCAAAAAGACCTCCAATGCTGATGAGCAGCAGCGCGGTGATGGTGTATTGAATGCCAATCACTTTATGGTCAAGCGAGACGTTGATGAACTTCTCCCAGCCGTGGTGATGGTCTTCGTGATGTTCGGGCGTATCAATGCCGCGCGCCCATTTCATCCAGTCGCTGACTGCGCCCGCGCCGAACAAAAACGCAATCGCGCCAACAAACGCGCCCATTACCCACGCGGGTTCGGTGAAGAAGAAACGGTCGGTCACGCTCAGCCCCATTGCGGCGCGGATGCCTGTAATCAGTCCCGCGCCGGCGAGCGTGCCAATCAACTGCCAAAGCAAGCCGCCTGCAAGGGCGCTTGAAAAGAATTTTTTCATAAGTAATATCCTCCGCCAATTATTTCAATGTCTTGATATAGGCGATGATGTTGTTGATTTCTTCCGGTGTGAAGGTGTACTGCGGCATGGTCGGCGGGTATCCTTGAACAATCTTCGCAGCCGGGTTGGAGATGGATTCCGCGAGGAAGGCGTCATCCGCCGTCACCACGCTGCCGTCCGAGAGCGTTACCTGCGAGCCGTATAACCCCTGCCATGTGGGTCCCACCAGCGTTGCGCCGTTAATCGAGTGACATGCCAGACAGCCATTTTGGTTGACCAGCAACTCCCCCTGCCCTTCGGGAGTCTTTGCGGCTTGCGCTTCCGCCTGACGCGCCACAATCCACGCGTCAAACTTTTCATCGTTAACCACAACCACCGGGCTTTCCATGCTGTAATGCGCCGTGCCGCACAACTCGGCGCAGCGCACTTTATATGAGCCTTCCAGCGTGGGGGTTACGCGGTATTCCGTCACGCGCCCGGGAACCACATCCTGCTTTAAGCGGAACTCAGGGACCCAAAACGAGTGAATGACATCGGTTGATTCCATTTTTAGCACGACTTGCTTGTTAACAGGCAAATAAAGCTCTTTGGAAACAACGCCATATTCAGGATATTCAAACCTCCATGACCATTGAAAGCCGGTCACTTTGATTTCCATTGCATTGGGGTCGGCGCGGCGCACTTCGCCCAGCGAGAAGGCGCCGAAATAAGCAAACAAAACCACAATAAACAACGGAATGACCGTCCATGTAATTTCCAACGCGGTGTTGCCCTCGATGTGTTCCGCGTCGGTATTGTCGCCCGGTTTGCGCCGGAACATAATCAAGCTGTACGCAATCGGCACTACAATCACAGCAAAAAGAAAGGACATGGCAATCACTTGAAGATTCCACATCCAATCAATTGAGCCAGCCTGTGTAAATGAGCCTGCCTGCGCGCTTGCGGCAACGGGCATCAGATTTAAGGAGGTTAAGCCAAAATACGTTGCAACGCCAACGAGAATGACCAACACTCCAACAACAATGAAATGTATCATACGTCTCTCCTCAAAATTTCTTAAGGGGTTCCCACCCCGCACAAGCGTATAATTTACCAAATATTCCTCAAATTGTCACTATTTTTTGACGGAATAGTACGGGATTTCTCAAAAGAATAAAAAAAGCCCTGCTTGCCGCAGGGCAAAAGCGGAAGTGAGTTTATGGAACAACGACCAACGTGCCTGTCATTCCCGCTTCCAAATGTCCTTCAATGCCGCAAGTGACGTAATACTCGCCCGCCTCCGATGGCGCGGTAAAAGTAACAGTTTGCGTAGCGCCGGGCTGGACTTCCACTTCCCAGTAAATGTTTTCCTCATCCTCGTCGCCAAACTTGTCCCCCGCTGTTTCGCCGAGTTTGAAAATAACAAACTCATGCACCACAGCGCCATTATTGATTGCGGTTACAGTGATTTCTTTTCCGGCAGGCACGACAACTTTTTCGGGCGTAAAGTGAAAGTCAGTCATCGTCAACTCAAAACTTGTCACGGGCGCGTTTCCGCCGCCGCAAGCAGCGAGAGCAAAGGCAAGCAGGAAAACCGCGAAAATCAAGGCTGATTTTTTCATAAGACATTCTCCTTTTACAGTGGTATTTGGTGAAATCATTATACAATTTGCAAATCCCAAAAACAAGTTTTTGGAAAACAAGGAGAATGTTCACAACAGATTAATTCAAATTCAAAGCGGATAAAATCTCCACGCTATGCTCGGCGGGGCGGACATCCTCAAACACGCGAATCACCTCACCCGCCGGGCTAATCAGGAACGTCGTCCTCAACACTCCCTCATACGACTTGCCCATAAATTTCTTTGGACCCCACACACCGTACAAGTCACAAACCTTGTGACCTTCATCGGCAAGCAAGGGGAAAGGAAGCGAATATTTTTGTTTGAACTTGGCATGAGACTTGACCGAATCCGGGCTGACGCCCAAAATGACCACACCCGCTTTTTCATAAGCGGAATAATCATCGCGGAAGTTGCAGGCTTCTTTTGTGCAGCCGGGCGTATCATCCTTTGGGTAAAAGTATAAAACCACATACTTGCCGCGAAAGTCGGATAATTTGCGGGGCGCGCCGCTGTCATCCAACATTTCAAAATCAGGGGCGGGGATTCCAGATGGAATGGGCATTTGACTCTCCTTGAGAAAAAAAATAACGCGCTCAATATAGAGCGCGTTATTCATTCAAAACTTACATGCAAACTACGGCTTCAAAGTGCGGATGAAAGCAATGGTCTGCCAAATCTGCTCGTCGGTGAGGACGCCCTTCCACGCAACCATGGAGGTGCCTTCCTTGCCGGTGTTGATGCGCCAGTACAAGTAGTCATCGCCGGCGCGGGTTTGAAGTTCGCCAAGGTTCTTCGGAGCCGGGTCCAGCGCTGCGCCAGCAGGTCCATCACCGTGTCCGGTTTCGCCGTGGCAGGAAGCGCAATTGGTCTTGAAGACTTCGGCGCCGGCAGCCGCATCGGCAGCCGCGCCGCCGGGGTTGGCTTTGCCCGCATACTCAGCGGGGACGGGGTCCAAAGCGGCAGGTTCGGAGCTCGCTCCGCCGCCACAAGCAGTTAAGGTTAAAGCAACCAAAACCAAAACAAACAAAACTTTCTTCATTTTTTCTTCTCCAAATTGTGAAAATATGAGCAATATCAGCGGTATTATATACATTTTCTGAAATTATGTACAGGAAGCAAATTCTTTCATTAATGTTAAATTCATCCACAGGAGCAGCAAAGTATCTTAAAAATCCATTGGCGCAGTCGGCGTTCTCTTACGCCGACGTGAGCGTTAAAAAAACATCCCCTGCGCGTCTAATTATTTTCGACCGATTGCAAAGTAAAAAGACAAAAGAAATCCAACAAACATTTGACCGCTGACGGCGGACTACGGTTAATGCCCGGCGGTCTGCCTTCAACAGTGTGTAAAAAATTTTCAACAAATTATTTGGAGCCAAAATTCATTCGCATTTCAATCATCTTCACCGCCGCCTGCGGGAGATACGAAAAAACGCCTCTACCTTAACAACCTTAAAATATCAAAACCCGCAGGGCAAATCTCTTGTATTTATTTACATATTCAATATACTAAAAAGCAATTAAACATTTTATTGTAAGCAAAGGAGACGAAAAATGACCGCTGTCATGGAAAAACTTGCAATTCGGACTGAAAATAAATTCAGAAGTTTGATTACAAAGCAAGCATACAAAAAAGGCGAAGTGATGTGTTCCATTCCAAGCGAAAACATTCTGGACAAGCCCAACCGCTTCACCGTGCAAATTGCGCGCGACAAGCATACCCACGTTGGCAAACTTGCAGCGTTGAATCATTCCTGCAACCCGAATGTCATCCTCGACACCGAACGCATGTTGATGATTGCCTGCCGCGATATTGAAAAAGGCGAAGAACTCTCATTCTTTTACCCCTCCACCGAATGGGAAATGCAGGCGCCATTCATTTGTTTATGCGGCTCGGCAAATTGTATTCATGTGGTTGCGGGTGCAAGGTTTTTGCCGCTTTCCACGCTGGAGCGTCACTACCTCAACCCGCACATCCGCGAGCAGATGATTGACCTGCTCAACGACACAAAAAATCATTTGAAAAACCTGGGTTAAAAAA
>DAOTZP010000163.1:0-3020 GCA_034434265.1 Anaerolineales bacterium
CACGGAGAAATTCATTAAAAACTCTGCGCCCTCTGCACATCGGCGGTTCAAAACAGGCAACATCCTTCTTCCCTTTTGAAGGCGGCAACTTGCGTTACTTAAAACGATGCAGCTAATCAGCCAACAAATTACAGCCCCGCAGCCTTCTTCAACGCTTCCGCTTTGTCGGTGCGTTCCCATGGAAATTCGATGTCATCGCGTCCAAAGTGACCGTATGCGGCGGTCTTGCGGTAAATTGGTTTGCGCAAATCCAAATCGCGGATGATGGCGCCCGGGCGCAGGTCGAAGTGTTCATTGATGAGAGCGGCAATCTTTTCATCCGCAATCTTGGCAGTGCCAAAGGTTTCCACGTTCACTGAAAGCGGATGGGCTACGCCAATGGCGTACGCCACTTGAACTTCCACGCGGTCCGCCAAACCAGCCGCAACCACGTTCTTCGCCACATAGCGCGCCGCATACGCAGCCGAGCGGTCCACCTTCGTGGGGTCTTTTCCGCTGAACGCGCCGCCGCCGTGGCGTCCCATGCCGCCGTAGGTATCTACAATAATTTTGCGTCCGGTCACGCCCGCGTCACCCATTGGACCGCCAACCACGAAACGCCCGGTCGGGTTGACGTAAATTTTCAAGTTGCCGTCCACCAATTCTTTTGGCAAAACGGGATTGATGATATGTTCAATGACAGACTTGCGAATTTCTTCCTGCGAAATTTCCGGCGCGTGCTGCGTGGAAATCAACACCGTATCAATCCGTTTTGCTTTTCCGTAGGAATATTCCACAGTCACTTGGCTCTTTGCATCGGGGCGCAGCCAGGGGAGCGTGCCGTTCTTGCGGACTTCGCTCTGGCGGCGGGTGAGTTTGTGCGCGAGGTAAATGGGCAAAGGCAGCAGGGTGGGGGTTTCATTACAGGCGTAGCCAAACATCATCCCTTGGTCGCCCGCTCCAATCGAGTCCACTTCCGCGTCGGTCATTTTGTGCCCGTCACGGGTTTCAAGCGCCTGATTCACGCCCATCGCAATATCGCCGGATTGTTTGGCAATCGCAACCAGCACGCCGCAGGAGTTTCCGTCAAAACCCTTTTCGCTGGAATCGTAGCCGATTTCGTTCACCACCTTGCGGACGAGTTCGTCATAGTTGAAGACGGCATTGGTGGTGATTTCGCCGAGCAGCATAACGTAGCCGGTCTTTACGGCGGTTTCGCACGCCACGCGCGAGCGCGGGTCCTGCTCCAGGCAGGCGTCCAGCACTGCATCGGAGACTTGGTCGCAAATCTTATCGGGGTGACCTTCGCTGACGGACTCCGATGTGAACATCAGGCTGGGGGACGACATAAAAGTATTGGACATTGTTTTTGTTTCTCCTTAAAGAAAATAAAATTGCCCTTCACGCGTGCTGAAAGGGCAATCATAAAGATATGTACCCTCTCATCTACCAGAATATCCTTTCTGTCGGAATTGGCACCGTGTTCAACTTGCGTTGACCGGTTGTCGAGGCATCGCAGGGCCGTTCCCTCCGCCTCTCTGGATAAGAGCGCCACATGTTTGGGCTTTTGAATTGTCAGGAAACGATATTACCATAGGATGAAAGAAGCGTAAAGAAAAAAATAGCGGTTGACGTTGCTTCGCTCCGCGTGTATGATGAAGTTATCTCAGGCTGGTCGGGCAGTCGCGGTTCTGCGTTGACGGAATCGAGGAAAGTCCGCACTCCATAGAGCATGGCGTCGGTTAGCAACCGGGGCGGGGAAGCCGCCGAGAGGCGCGAACCTGCCGGAAGAGGGCCACAGAAACAAACAGCCCCCTCATTGAGGGAGTGATGGTGAAAAGGTGGTGTAAGAGACCACCAGTATCCATAGCAATATGGATGGCTAGGTAACCCCCGCCGGGAGCAAGGCTAAGCAGGAGCGAAATCGTCTGTGGACGATGGGAGGCTGCTCGTCTCCGCACGCGCTCTTTCCTTGTGTGGAAGGAGCCAGCTCCGGGTAGGCTGCATTGAGCGGCGCGGTAACGCGCCGCCCAGAGAGATGACTGCACAAGCGCGCAAGCGCTGGACAGAATGCGGCTTATAGACCAGCCTGGGATATCAATGTTTCTGTAATGCCAACGCCGCTGGCAGGCATTACACCAACTGCCGGATATGCTTCGGTTTCCCTGCTTTTGGGTTAAATTAAATTGCAAAATTGCTTGACTTTTCCATCCTTCGTTGGTATTATTGCGCTCCGCAATTCGATGCGGGGTGGAGCAGTGGCAGCTCGTCGGGCTCATAACCCGAAGGTCGCAGGTTCAAGTCCTGCCCCCGCGACTAAAAAAGAGACTTTAAAGTCTCTTTTTTGTTTAATCCGCTTAATCGGATACAATTTGCCCAACGACTTTGAAGGAGATGTTTTATGATTGAGTCGCTGGATGGTTGGGAATCGGCGCATGGATTGGCTCAGGCGCTTTGTTTGGAGGCGCGGGATTTTTTATTGAAAGGCGATTTGCAATCCGCTGAAAAACAACTGCGCCGCGCAATTGCCTTTGATACCTACTGTCTGCCTGCGTATGACTGGCTGGAATACGCATTGGACTTGCAGGAAAGATTTGATGAAGCCTGTGAATTGCACGAACTAAAACGGCGTTCCATGCGGGAAATGTTAATGACGTAATCACCATTCACAATCGGGCGTGGTATTGACTTCGGCGTGAATGCCCACGCGCTTGTACATGGTCACATTGGTAAACGGCTCGCCCAGCAAACCATCATGAATTGCCCATGAGCGTTTGCGCACGCTGCGCCATGCGTCCGCTTCGCGGAAGGGGGTGGAACCGTTGAGCTGTTGGCGCAAGTCGCCGCCTTCTTGAAACCCCGCGTGGATGCTGTTCATCAACCGTTTGCCCATTTGATACGAAAATCCATACCGTTCAAAAATCACCGCATTGTGATAATACAACGGCTCGACGAAATACATCTCATGCCCGAGTGCGGTGATGAATGACTCAAAGGTTTCAATTGCCCTGCCCAGCAGGCGCAGCCCGCGCCGCACCTGA
>DAOTZP010000164.1:0-3345 GCA_034434265.1 Anaerolineales bacterium
TACTGCATTGCCCGCCGCTTTAATGTGGACCCCGACGCGCTGATTAGTTTAAGCGGCTTGACCAGCCCCGATATTTACTACGCCGGTTTGGTTCTCAAAATTCCCCAAAGCGGCTCCTTCCCCGGTGACCGCGCTTTAAGCCCTCATCCCGCCACTTATACGGTACGTTCCAGCGATGAGACCGTGTACAGCATTGCATGTAAATACGGCGATGTTGACCCCGCAGCAATTGCTTCTGCAAACGGCATCTCTGTTTCCGCAAAGTTGACTGTTGGTCAGTCCTTGCAAATTCCCTAACATGACTTGCCGGGAAGCCCAGGCGTTTGCTTGGGCTTCTTTTTATTTATTCACAATCCCTGCTGTTTGATGGAGAAACTCATGCCGTTTGAATTAATACGCTCCGAAGTTCTTCTTAAAGGGCGCGCTTTTACCATCCGCCGCGACTTGCTCAAAACCCCTGATGGACGCGAAACGAAATTTGACATCATTGAACATGGCGGGTCGGTGATTATCGTCCCCATTGACGCCGAAGGCAATTTGCTTTTTGTCCGCCAGTACCGCCACGCCGCCGGGGTGGATTTGCTTGAACTGCCTGCCGGTACGCTTGAAGAAGGGGAAGACCCCGCCTTGTGCGCGGCGCGCGAAATCCGCGAAGAAACCGGCTTTGCCGCCGATGCCATTCAGAAAATCGGCGGCTTTTACCTTGCACCCGGCTATTCCACTGAATTTATGCACGTTTACCTTGCGCGCGACCTGCGCCATGACCCCCTTGAAGCAGACGCGGATGAATTTCTTAGCGTTGAAAAAGTCCCGCTTGCGGCAGCAATGGATATGGCAATACAAGGAAAAATTCCCGACGCAAAATCGCTTGCCGCGTTGTTGATGGCTGCCCCTTTTTTGAAATAGCGTTTACTTTCTTCTTACATCCAGCACGGCAATTTTGGTGGAATGATTAAACGGCGCGGGGTCGGTTATGGGCGGAACCGCCGAACGAACGGCAATATCTTCCGGCGCCGGAATCAGCTCGCGGATTTGTAAATAACCATCCTTGCAGAGCGTTTCCAGCACGTTGATGTATTCGCGTCCGCTGAGATACAGCGCGTTGTTCACAGCCACCAAAACCCCGCCGTCTTTTACAAGCGGGCGGACTTTATTGATTAACCGCGCGCTTTCATGCACCTGATTTACGCTTCCCTTTGGCGTTGTTGAAAAAAAAGGCGGGTCCAAAATCACGCAGTCGAACAATGTATTTTGGCGTTTTAAGTTTGCAATTTGTTCAAAAAAATCGCGGGCAATCAAATCGCCTTTTTGAACGGGGAATCCGTTGAGCGCGCACGATTGTTTTGCAAGGTTAAGGAATTTCGCGCTGCGGTCAATTTGAATGACTCGATTGGCTCCGCCTGCGAGCGCGGCAACGCCCAGACTGCCGGTGTAAGCAAAGGTATTCAGCACGGTTTTTCCGCGCATTGAATCAATCAGCCATTTCCGTAAATTGCGTGTATCCAGATAGAAACTCGCGTCGCGGTTTATCGTCAAATTCACCGCATACCACACGCCGTGTTCTTTGATTTTCGTATCGGCGCGTGCGCCAAAAATTAATTCGCCCCGCCTTTCCTGCGGAGCAGGGCTGCCGCGCGTTTTTAAAATGATTGCTTCAATCCAATCAAACATGGTTTGCAGCCAGCGCGCAGCCTCCATCACATCGCTGCGGTTTTGAGCGGGGTCATCCGCATGGTTGTAAATGAGCAGCGTGCGCGCATACACATCCACAACAAGATTGGCGTCTCCTTCATAAAACCCATTAAACAAACGAAACGCCTCTTCGTGTTTTTCGCCGCCCAGCCATGCTTTCCGCGCGGCAAGCGCCGCCTGCAAACGGGCAATCAGGTCATTCATTTTTGGAGGCTTCTATTTTTTGAATATTCTTTGGGTTAAATACGGATATTTCCCGAATACCGAGTTGCGCCTGCGCTTTTGCGCTTAATTCAACCCAGTAAAAACTGCGATGCTCTGAATACGGGTCAATTCGGAAGACCGTGCCTTCGTGCCAGCCTTCATGTTCGCCGTATTTTTTATCCAAAAAAATTTTTACACGGTCGCCGGTTTTAATTTCGCTCATTCTTTAATTGCCCTTGTTGCAATATAACTTGTCCATGCCTCTTTGCTGTATTCTCGAATGTTAATGTTTGGCATTGTTTTTCACTTCTTCAATTAATTTGCGCAGGTCTTCCGCGTGTTCTTCTTCATGCGGGGCAAAAACGTTAATCATATCCATCAATGAGCCTTTTCCGCCCCAGGGCAAAACAAAATCCTGTGTAATTTTTTCCTCAGGCAGCGCGCGAATGAGGTCAAGCAGAACGTTGCGGGTTTGAATGTACTCGCGGTAAATATGGTCGTAACTTAACCCTTCGCGGGTTGCAACCGTTTCAGCGTTGTACACATCAATGCCCCGCGCGGCTGGCGTGGCGGGCGGGAGATTATCTTTAACAGAGCGAATAAACGCGATGATGGCGTCATCCCAGCCCGAAAGGTGCGCGAGAAGTTCGCGCACGGTCCAAAGCGGGTAAATCTTTCGCTGTTTGTCAATTTCATCCAAATGGGCAAGCATTTGCGCGCGCGAGGCTTCAAGCCGTTGTATCAAACTTTCGTTGAGGGACATATTCATCTCCTTGAATTTTACATGCACAGATATGGAATATACCACAGCGTAAAATCTTTCGCGCCGGGCGCATGGTATAATCTCTTTCCGTATGAGTTTAGAAACGAATTCCAACAAAACAAAACTTTGCCCGACGTGCGGCACGCGCTTAAGCGAAAACGCCGTGCGGTGTTTGGTCTGCGGCGCGGAATTTGCTCCGCGCCCCGAAGTTCGGGTTGGCAAAAAAAATGAAAAACCCGTTCAAGCCAGCCGTATGCCAACGATTACGCTCAGCCTGCCCGCCGCAGTAGGTATTTTGCTGGCGGTTGTTATCTTGGTTGGCGCGCTTGCATTCTTTTCCCTTCGCGCAGCCGCGCCCGAAGGCGCATTTGAGGAAGCGGAAACCGCGACTCCCAGCCTTACGCCAACCATCACGCCCTCGCCAACGGTTACCCAGCCGCCCACCGACGTTCCGACCCCCACGCCCATTCCGCCGTTTGATTACACAGTCGGCGCGGGCGAATACTGCTCCACAATTGCGTTTAATTTTGGCGTCTCTGTGCAAAGCATTATTATTGCGAACAATCTTCCTTCCACTTGTCCAATCAGTCAGGGACAGGTGATTAAAGTGCCATACCCGACGGCAACCGTGCCTCCGCCGCCCACCAATACTCCGCTGCCTGCGCAACAAACCGAAATTGCCTGCG
>DAOTZP010000165.1:0-1973 GCA_034434265.1 Anaerolineales bacterium
TCCGTTTCAACATAGGGAAAGCTGTCTTCCAATTCTTTTTGCCATTGAGAATCTTCCGCAAACGCAAAGCCTTCCACAACTTGACGGCGGGCGTACAAGTCGAGCAATTCCGCCGCCACCTGCCGCACGGCTTCTTTCACTTTGTTTTTTGTTTCGTTCCACGCCTGCCCGCCGAGATGGTCCAACGAAGGCTTGCCGCCATCCGCGCCGACATAGCGCGTGAGACGGTCCGCTTGATGCACGGGGACATACAAGGTATTGCCGTTGTCATATTCCACTGCAAGATATTCGCGTTCAATGCCTTCCAACTGACGCTGCACAAGCCCCTTAAACTGCCCAATGCCGTGGTCAATATGCACAACATAATCGCCCGCCTGCAAATCAGCGTAAATGGATTCGGGCGTTTCGGCGCTTTGCTTTTGCTTACGGCGCGGCTGCGGACGTTCCCAGCCAAAAATTTCGGAATCAGAAATCAGATGAACAGGGAAAAGCGGAGCGGCAAGCGTAAATCCTTCGGAAAGCGAAGCTTCGATAAATTTGAGATTGGGGAAAACGGAATCAGGGTAATGCTCGTTCCACAGTTCCTGCAAACGCGAAGATTGGCGCGAGACAATAAAAACCTGCGCGCCGCTTTCAACAATCGCGGCGAGATATTCCATAAACGGCTTTAACCTTCCGCCAAACCTTTCATCATGCCCGAAATCTTCCGCAAGACTGGTTTCGGATGACGGGCTTTCAACAGTCAAATCGGCGGAGTGACTCAATTCCAGCGAAGTAAATCCGCCGATGACGTCATGCAGTTCGGACCATGAAACATAAGGAACGGGGAAGTTTTCCGCAAGCGTGCCTTCCGCAATGCTTTCCTGACGAAACTTTACCGCCTGCTCTTCAATCTCATTGGCAATGGCTTCGATGAGACTCAGGTCATTCACCAAAATTAAGGATTTTTGGGGCAAATAATCCAGCAGCGATGCGGGCTGCGAATGAAGCAAAGGAAGATGAAATTCAGTGAAAGCGTTGTCTGAATCTTGCGGCGCAAGAAATTCACGCGCGGGCGTAATGAGCAGGTTTTCCAACTTTGCAATGGTACGCTGGGTGGCTGGGTCGAACTGACGGATGGATTCAATTTCATCGCCAAAAAAATCCAAACGGGCGGGGTGCGACTGCGTAGGCGCCCACACATCGAGCAGCCCGCCGCGGTGGGAAAACTGTCCCGGCTCGAGGACGGTGTTCACGCGCTGGTAGCCAATCCGCGCCCACTCGCGGAGCAGCACATCGGGCTGAATGGTTTGCCCGCTGGCAAGTTTTTTACACGCCTTGAGAAAGTCGCGGCGGGGCATTGTGCGCGTCATCAACGAACGGACGGAGGCAACGATGATGGGCGGCTCTTCCGGTTTTTGCGCAAATGGCAAATGGTAATTGGAAAGCGCTGTTAATACTTGCAGGCGCTCACGGCGGGTGTTCGCTCCCCAAGCGGCGTCTTCATAAAACAGCGGATTGGGCTCCGCAAATAAATAGCGCGGCGCTTGAAGCCAAAAGCCGAGTTCGTCAAACAAGGCAAGCGCATGGTCGGCGCGGTCGGTGATGAGCAAAATCGGCTGGCGAATGTCTTGATACAGCGAGGCAAGGAAAGGCAGGCGCGCGGAACGCGGCAAGCTTTGTGCAAGCCCCGAAATTTGTTTTTCGGTTTGCAGGCGCGAAAGCAGGTTTTTGTACGCTGTCAAGCTGCGGATGTGGGAGAGGATTTCCATTTAGGATTTAGGATTTTGGGTTTGCGATTTGGAATTTGCGATTTGTAAACCAAAAACTATTCTTTAATCTCTATTCTCTATTCTCTATTTATCTATTTATCTATTTATCTATTTATCTATTTAACCCAAGTTGCTACCCTTGCTTAATTTTTACCGCAGAGGCGCGGAGGACACGGAGAAATTCATTAAAAACGCTGCGCCCTCTGCACATCGGCGGTTCAA
>DAOTZP010000166.1:0-1683 GCA_034434265.1 Anaerolineales bacterium
CATCCACATCAAAGGCGGGCTGATTAAAAATAAACGCAAAAATAAAATAAAACGAAAAGAATTGGACGGCAAGCAATATGCCGGGCGCAAAAAAATAAATTGTTTGATAAATTTTCGAGCTGCGATATTTTTCAAGCCGGGGGAAAGAAAAAAGAAAAACGGGAAGCGCAGCGATGAAAGCGGCGGCAAAAGGGGGCGTTTGCCAATCTTCAATCCACACATAATGCCGGTGGAACAAAGACGGGAATTTTTGCGCCGTATAAAACATGAAAACGTCAAAAGCGGCAACCAGCAAAAAGAGGGCAAACGAAACCCAAAAAACTGCGCGGTCTTTGGCGTATAAATTTTTTGCGCGGTCAAGCAGGGTGTAAAAAAACAATCCGCTCATGATGTGAACGATTAAAGCAAGCAAAAAAAACGAAAGCGCGCCTGATGCATAATTGCCTAAAAATCCGCAGGCAAAAAATGAGGCAGCCGCCGATAGCGCCCATACAGGCGGGATAAAGAAGAATTTTTTAACCATTTGCGGGTAAAAATGGAGCGATTGTTTGAAATATGAATTGAAAAAACGTATATTGATTATAAGCAAGCAGAATCAAAAATATTAACAAAGCGGATTGAAAGTATTTGTTGCCCGCCAGCGGCGAAAGCGAAACCGCAACAAAAAGAATCAAGGCGTAAGCCCAATCGGGGGAATATAGAAAAAGTTCAAATCCATAGTTGAGATGCAGCGAAAAATTAAACAGCAAGGCAAACGCAAAGGCAAATGAATAATTTACCGGGCGGCGGCGGACAAGCTGATGGATAAAAAAAACAATGGACGCAAGAAGAATCAAAGCCCATGCCGTTACAAGAAAATTGCCCAACCCATGATACGCGCTGTGGGAAAAAGTGCCGGGCACAATTTTGAAGAAATTAAAACGGGGGAATTTCTCACCCATTTCGGAGAGGAACACATACGGTTCGGGCGCAATCAGTGTATAAAGCAGCATGGTGCGGGTCAGTTGCATTACGCGCCCAAAAGCGCGCCATGCGGGGTCGCTCAAAATCGAGTAGGCAAACTCCTGCTCCGCTTGGGCGCCGGACGGTAAAAAGAAGAGATGCGCCGCAGGGTAAAAGGCAAAATGCAGCAAACTTAATACAATTCCAAATGAAACGGCAAGCGCGCCAAAACGAGCCAGCGCAAGGACGGAGTTAAAAAACAGGCTGCGGGAAAATTGTATGCGCTGCGCGGCATAAGCAATAAAGTTTTGGACAAAGTTGGTAATGGTAATTCCAAACGTCAAAACGCCGATGCCGGTCAAAGCGCCCAGCGAAGCCTGTGATTGAAGCAGGACAATAAAAAACAGCATCGCGGCGGCGGAGAAGATGTAGGTCTCGACAACGGCGCCAAAAAAAATATGGGACGCGCTCACTCCCAGCAGACAGGCAAACAAAGACGCATATACCGTGTTCTGTGAATATCGCCTGACAAACATCCACGCAAGCAGCACGCAAAGCGCGCCTGCAAACGCATTAAGCAGCATGGCGGAAACCAGCGGGCTGCGGGTAAAGATGTTTAGCAAAAGACCGGGCGGGCGAAAAATAAAATAGGCAAGAGGATGCGGTCCGCGCATTTCCAGTTCATAGCCGGTGATTCCGGCAATGCGGTTCACCCAGGGAGTGTTATCGGCATCGAGAAAA
>DAOTZP010000167.1:0-6096 GCA_034434265.1 Anaerolineales bacterium
GGCTTGCACTTCCGCGCGAATGGAGTTGTACTGGGCTTTCAAATCCAAAATGGGAACGGGGGGGGCGTTGGTCATGGTAAGGGTTTTTCCTCATCCCAATCCAAACAGCGGAGCGCGCCGTCTTTTTCCTCATAGCGCCATCCGCTTGCGGGGCAGCGCGTAATTCCCTGCGCGTCTGGTTTGGGCAGGCGGTGACCGTGTCGGCTCATCCAGCCTTTTTGTTTTGCCGGCACGCCAAGCATGAGCGCATAATCCGGCGCGTCTCCGCGCACCACTGCGCCCGCGCCAATGAAGGCATAGCGCCCAATCGTTGCGCCGCAAACAATCGTTGCGTTTGCGCCGATGGTGGCGCCGCGCCTGACAAGCGTCTTTTGATATTCCGCTTTGCGGTTGATTTGCGCGCGCGGGTTGACAACATTGGTAAACACGCACGAAGGACCGAGAAAGACATCGTCTTCCACAATCACGCCGGTATAAACCGAAACATTGTTTTGAATCTTCACATTATCGCCGATGACCACGCCGCTGGCGACCATCACGTTTTGTCCCAGCGAGCAGTTCTTTCCAATTTTTGCATTGTTCATTACATGGCAAAAGTGCCATATCTTTGTGCCTGCGCCGATTTCGCACGGCTGGTCAACATAGCTGGAAGGGTGAATGAAGTAAGGAAGTTCTGTCATTTTGTTTTCAAAAAGGGATGCGCGAGCGCATTAATGGGAGATACATCGGCAGTGCGAATGCGGTACGTCAATTCAATGGATGGGCGCGCGTCCGCAATTCCAAACCCGTTACCCGCCAATGTCTTTTCATACACGCGGGTGTGCAAGTCGGTGAAACCTTCGGAAAATTCCACTTCCCTGCCGTCCACCGTAATGGAGCGATACGTCGTCTTGTTTGTTTGACGGACGAATTCGGGCAGGTCGTTTCGGTCAACGGAAAGAAACCAGCGCACCCGCGCTTTTTCCAATTCCAAAAAGCCCGCCATGCGCTTATCGTCCGCATGGTGGATTTTGATTTGACCTGCCGCGCCAAACAGCCACAGCAGCAAGTCGAACAAATGAATACCGATGTTTGTTGCCACCCCGCCGGATTTTTCCTTTTGTCCTTTCCATGAGACGTGATACCAGTTTCCGCGGCTGGTGACGTAAGTCAGCACGACATCGCGTTTTTCGTTTGAGCCCCCGCTTTCAATTTGTTCCTTGATTTTCAACAACTCCGGGTGAACGCGCAGTTGTAAGACTGTGTTCACCTTGCGCCCGGTTTCAGATTCTATTTCTTGAAGCGCATCCAAATTCCACGGGTTGATGACCAGCGGCTTCTCGCAGATGACATCCGCGCCGACGCGCATGGCGAGCCGGCAGTGCGCGTCGTGCAGATAATTGGGCGAGCAGATGGAAACATAGTGAACGCGTTCCTCTTCCGATGCGCGGCGCAATTTTTCAAGATGGCGGTCAAAGCGTTCAATTTCGGTGAAGAACTTAACGTCAAAGGAAAATTGGTCCAATAGCCCGACTGAGTCTTTTGGGTCCACCGCGGCGACGAGCCGATTGCCCGTATCACGAATCGCTTTTAGATGTCTTGGGGCAATATACCCGCCAACGCCAATCACTGCAAAATTTTTTGTCATGTTTATTTTTTTCCAGCATCCGCCCTTCCGACATCACTGTCAGACCCAAAGGCGGTGAATAACAACGCTGTTTTCCCCGCGCAAGCAGCGCATTTGTTTTTTTGAGTATCCCACACTTAAACCCTGATTTGCTTCACAACTGAATTACAAAGTCAGGCGCGTTTTTTCTTTTTGGCAATCTGCCCCGCGCAAACTTCCATTTTGGCGGATTTGCCTTGAAGTAATTTAAGTAATACGCGCACGCGCTCCCCGCCGGAGATTTTTTCATCAAAAATGGCTTCGTACCCGGCAAATGCCCCGCCTTGAATTACAACCGTATCGCCGCGCTTGAGCCCTTCAAAGGTCTCGCCGCCTGCCGCGTTAATTTGCTTCACGCGTTGCTGCACAGCGCGGATTAAATTTTCAGGCACAGTTGAAGGCTCGCCGCCAAAGGAGACAAACCCAGCCGCGCCCGGCATCCATTGTAAAGCGGAAAGGGAAGTGTGCCTCAGGTCAATATGAATGAACAGATAACCGGGAAAGTACGGTTTAATTTTGCGCGCGCGCGGGTTGACTGGATTTACCTTCACAAGCGGGCAATAGGCTTCAATGTGATTGGCTGCCAGCTGTTCCCACAAAAAAGATTCCTTGTTGGGTTTGCTGCGCAGCACATACCAGTTTGCTGTCATTCCATTTCTATTATAGCAAATGTTATAATGCGGCACTATGTTTACAAAAGAACAACAACTCGTTGAAACCAAAATCAAGGAATTTTGCGCGGCAAACGACCTGCCCGCCGTTGAATTTAAGTGGCTGCCGATTCCCTTTGCGGGCGAGTGGGGTTTTTCCACTTCGTTTTTTCAAATTGCGGCAAACGAAGCCCGCGCAGGCAAAGGCGCAAAACAACCCGTGCCAAAACGCGCGCAGGAAATTGCGGAGCAAATCAAAAACCAGTTGGGGAATGTGGATGGAATTTCGCGTATTGAAGCCGTGAATGGATATTTGAACTTGTACTTCAAAACATCCGATTACGCGGCGAGAGTCATCGGGGAGGTTTTGTCTGCGGGTGCGGAATTTGGACGCGGGGCGGAAAAAAGCGAAACCGTCATGGTCGAATACGCCCAACCGAACACGCATCATTCATTTCACATTGGACATGCGCGCAACACCCTGCTCGGTGAATCGCTTGCCCGTTTGACAGAATTTGCAGGGTATAAAACCATCCGCGCTTCGTACCCCGGCGATTTGGGCTTGGGCGTCATCACTGTGCTGTGGATGTATGACAAGTTTTACAAAGGGCAGGAACCAGCCGATATTCACGAGCGCGGACAATGGCTGTTGAAATTGTACGTCGAGGGTAACCAACTGTTGGAAGAAAAGGAAAACGAAACGCCCGAAGAAAAAGCGCGGCGCGAATCCTATGAAGCGGAACGGCGCGAGATGTACCGCAAGTGGGACGCGGGCGACCCCGAAATCCGCGAGTTGTGGCGCGTGACCCGCGAGTGGAGTTTGGAAGAACTGCGCGACATTTTGCGCATTCTCGATGTAAAGATAGATGTATGGTTTTATGAAAGCGAAGTGGACGAGCCAGCCAAAGCGATTGTGGAGGAGTTGATTGCAAAAAACATTGCCACCGATGAACGCCCGAACGGCGGCGCGGTGATTGTGAAGATTGACGAAAAACTTGGTCTGAAAAAAGAGAAATATAAAACCAATGTCATTTTGCGCTCGGATGGAACAACGCTGTATCTCACCAAAGACCTTGCGCTGGCAAAAGTGAAGTTTGAGCAATATCATGTGGACCGTTCGATTTATGTGGTGGACAACCGCCAGTCCATGCATTTGCAGCAGGCATTTGCCATTTTGCGCTTGTTGGGCTTTCCGCAGGCGGAGAAATGCCGCCACCTCGATTATGGGTTTGTGAGTTTGCCCGAAGGCGCCATGTCTTCGCGGCGCGGGCGCGTGGTTTTGTTCAAAGAAGTGCTGGACGAAGCTGTCAGGCGCGTGTTTTCGCTGGAGGTGGAAAAACGCGCCGAAATTCCCGAAGCGCAGCGCGAAACAATTGCCCTGCAAATCGGCTTGGGCGCGCTGGCGTATTCCATGCTGTCGGTGGATAATCACCGCGATATTGTGTTCAATATGGACGAGGCGCTTTCCTTCGACGGACGCACAGGACCGTACATTCAAAATGCGTATGTCCGCGCGAATAGTATCTTAAGAAAAGCGGGCGGGGCGGGGTACGAAGCCGGATACAAGTTACAAGATACGAATTATGCTTTTGATTACGAGTTGACTTTGCACGAAATTGAACTGATTGAAAAACTCTCGCGCTTCCCGCAAACGGTGGAGCAGGCGGCAAACGAATACCGCCCGATGGTGATGGCGGCTTATGCCTACGAGCTGGCAAACGCATTTCATTCGTTTTATCATGCCGTTCCCGTTTTGCAGACGGAGGATGAAAACGTAAAGCGCGCCCGTTTGAAGTTGGTGGCGGCGGCAAAACAGGTGATTCACAACGCCTTGCGGCTGCTCGATATTCAAACACCCGAAGTGATGTAGCGATAAAACAGGCTGAACTTAAAAAGTTTGGTCTGTTTTTTTATAAAACTTAATGGTGAAACATGATTTTAGATGAAACACATCCGCTGCAAGAGGTTTTGGTATGGGGCGAGCCGGGAATTGAATCCCTGCTTGGGCAGTTGCTGCCGCAGTCGCGCAGTTTGTTCCGCAGTTATTATGAAGTGCCAAAAGCGCGCGGCGAATTTGCATGTATGTCCGCGTTGATTGAAAACGAGGGAATTAAACTCATCCGCGCAAAGGACGCGGCGGCGGAACTTTTACTGCACCGCGAAATTCCCGAACTTCCGGCTTCAATCCGCGAACTTAGGCGCGAGCTGCATCAACGGGCGGATTCTTATTTCGCTTTTTATCGTCATGCCAAGCAAAGCGATTTAATCAAAGACGGGCTGGGTTTTATTTCTCCCGAAGATGTGTATCACGAAGTCAAGCAGGATGTGGATGTGATTTTGGAAGAAGACATTGCCCGTTACGGCGAGCAAGGCGCGCTGCGCTTGAATTATCTTTTGAGTCTTTCGCGCGAGATTCCGCTGGCGAACATTTTCTACGGGCGCGACCAATCGCAAATGCTGGCGGACCGCGTAGTGATGTCCGCGCTTAAGTGGAACATTCGCAAACCGGAAGTGAAAATTTATAAAGACGCGCTGCTCGCGTTGGGATACGGCGCTGCGATGGCGGATATTCGTGAGGGGACATTGGAAGGCGGCGATGCGGCAATGTTCGATGGCTGCTGTTTTATCGGCGTGGGGGCGCGGACAAGTTTGAGCGCGGTGAAAGAGGTCTGCCGTCAAGTGGGGGATGCGCTGCGCGGGCGTAACATCCAATTGATTGCGGTGGCCAATCAACGGCAGGAGGAGGAGAGCAACTTTTTCATCAGCCCGACGAGCGAACACATGCAGGTGATGCATTTGGATATGTTTTGGATTCCGCTTGCGCCCAAGTTGGTGATGGCGTATGCGAAAGAGATTGACGAGCGCGAAGCGGTTTTGGTGACACAGGAAAAAGGGCGGGTGATTACCGAAAGGCTGGGAAGTTTTCGCGCTTTTATGGCTTCGCGCGATATTGAGATTTTTGAAGTGAATGAAACCGAGCAAAAGAATTTTGCGACAAATTTATTAAATCTGGGAAATAAAAAAGTGATTGCCGCCTTGTCTTCCAATCCGCGTGTGGATGCAGAATTGGAGAAGCGCGGATTTACGGTCAAATATGCGGAGCTGACCAAGTTGGTGGACGGATACGGCGCGGTGCATTGTTTGACCGCGCCTGTCAAACGGCTGTCATATTAAAAACAGGTAAAAAGTTACCTTTGCGTTTCGCCTGTTTGATTGTTTAATCCACACAATTAGACCGCATTGGGTAAAAACGAAACGGCTCAAAACCCAAGCCGGGCTGTTTTGGACACTGTCCCCGATGCGGCATGTTATAGGAGATTCACATGCCTATCAAAACCATCATCATGGGAGCCGCCGGACGCGACTTCCACAACTTCAATACGTTTTTTCGGGGAAATAAAGACTACGAAGTCGTTGCCTTTACCGCGACGCAAATTCCCGATATTGAAGGGCGCGTTTACCCGAAAGAACTCGCGGGTGAAATGTACCCAAATGGCATTCCGATTCGCGCTGAAGAGGAATTGCTTGACTTAATCAAACAGCATGGCGTTCAGCAGGTCGTCTTTGCGTATAGCGATGTGCCGCATGAGTATGTGATGCACAAAGCCAGCATGGTCACAGCCGCAGGCGCGGATTTTCGAATCATGGGAACGAAGAACACGCAACTCAAAAGCAGCAAGCCTGTGGTGTCCATCAGCGCAGTTCGCACGGGTTCGGGCAAAAGTCAAACCACCCGCCGCGTTTCGTTGATTTTGCAAGAGATGGGTTACAAAGTCGCCGCCATTCGCCATCCCATGCCGT
>DAOTZP010000168.1:0-2955 GCA_034434265.1 Anaerolineales bacterium
AAAAAAGCGCGCCAATTCCCAGCACAATATAAATCAGCGCTTCATAGGTGCGGATGAAATTATAAAAAACGGACATTGAAAAATTTACAGCGAGGGCAGCACGCCGCGCACGAGCGCCTCAATTTTTGGGGTGATGATTTTTCCGGCTTCCATCACTTCCTCGTGGGTGGTAAATGTTGCGCCATCAAGGTTGGCTTTGTTGCTGATGCCGGAAATGCCAAGCACGCGCATACCGCCATGCCTTGCGACAATCACTTCGGGAACAGTGGACATGCCTACCGCGTCCGTGCCAATCATCCGCAGAAAGCGCAAGTCGGCGGGCGATTCAAAAGAGGGACCGCTTAAACCGGTGTAAATGCCTTCCTGTAATTGAATGCCCTTTTCTTTTGCGGCTTTGCGGGTCAATTCACAGTACTCCCTATCATAGGGCTGGCTCATATCAGGAAAGCGGGCGCCGTATTCATCCAAATTCGGTCCAATGAGCGGATTCAAGCCTGTCATGCCGACCAGATTAATTTGGTCCAGAATCAGCATAACATCGCCGGGGGCGTAATTTGGGTTAACGCCGCCCGCGGCATTGGTGACAATTAAACTGGCAACGCGCATTTTCTGCATAACGCGGATGGGCAGCGTCACCTGCTGCATGGTATATCCTTCGTAGTAATGAATGCGCCCCTGCATCACAATCACCGGCTTGCCTTCCAATTTGCCGATGACAAAGCGCCCGGTATGTCCCAGCACGGTGGAGACCGGAAAATGCGGAATTTCGTTGTACGGGATATGCACGACATCCTGCACCGAGTCTGCCAGACCATTTAAGCCGGAGCCGAGGATAATGCCCGTAACAGGCTGAATGTTGATGCGGTCTTGAACATATTGCGCGGCTTCATTAATTTGTTCAATCGTCACAAAGTTTTGCATAATGAGATACCTGCCTGAGAGAAATGGCGGCATTGGCTTGCCTCCCCAGCGGAAAAGACAATGCAGCGCGAAGATTATATCATTAGAACATTGGGGGTAATTTTTAACAAAAAAAACCCGCCCCTCATTCATGCCGGGGCGGGTTGGGCGGTTGTTTTGCGTTACGGCACGCTGTAATTAATAATTAACTGCGGGCGATAAGCGGCGTTTGAATGGTTTCCGCTGTAAAAAAGGATGGTATTGGCAGTCGTATTGTTGTTATCATCCAGATTCAAAAACAGGCGAATCTGAGTGTACCCTTTTAGGTTGACAGCGGTTTTGGCAGTCGTCAAGTTCAGCGTATACCAGCCGCCCAAAGGTGTTGGCTTAAAGGGACCGATGCGTTTGGTTTGCTTTGCTTCAAAATCCGTCTTAATCAGGCTGGATTTTCCAAAGAAGCCTTTTTTGACATCCACCATGAAGCCGTTGAATTTCGCTACGGGGTTAAACCCGCCGGTGAATTTGTTCACCTTGATTTTCAACATAACGCTGGTGATGGATGCGGTATCCGGCAGGCTGGAGGTGCGGAAAGATACAATGGAGCGGTATTGCTGTCTCAGCGCGCTGTCGCCCAGCGTAAAGGTGGAAAGTTTGTAATTTGCCGAGCCGCCCTTGTTGCTGAATTCAGTGGATTCCAAAGTCCAGCCGTCTTGCGTGGCGCTGGATGAAAAAACCGGTGTGGTGACAAAGTTTTGGTTGGGCGTATCCAGCACAACGCTCGTGTATGTCCTGCTGGCTGGCGTGAAAGTACTGCCCGCTTTATACGGGGTGATTGTGCCATTCCAGCCTGCGGGGACAATAAAACGATAGTTGCCGTTTACATCTGATGTGACGGTTTTTGCAATTGAATCCACCTCATAATTCACAGTAACGCCCGGCAAGCCAACATTCCCGGAAATCAACACGCCTTGCCGAACACGGAAATGCAAGTCGCCATCATCGCCGTGTTGCATTCCTGATTCTGGTATTAAGGCTGCGCGCAAAGTCATCTCCCGCAGGGCGGCGGATTCCAAAACGCTTGCCGCTGCTATATCCGGGGATGTGTACCCGGCATATTTGCCAACCTGAAAATAATACGTTTGCCCAGCGGTCAAATAAGGCGCAACCAAAGAGCCATCCGGGTAATCTTCAATGGGATATTGGTCGCTGCATTCAACTTTGGTCAAACTGCCCAAAGATGTTCCGCGCCAAACGGCAAGAACGGTATCGTAACTGGATTGAAGCGTATCCACCACCAGCGCGGTATTGACGGCGGGCGTAATCTTATACCAAACAGAAGAAGCGACAAGCTCCTGATATTCGGCGACATCGCAAATAAAGTTGGCGGGCTCATTTGCTTCCCGTGTGGCGCCGTTCGTATCATATTCGGTGACATCGTATGGCAAAGACACGCCGGTTAAATCCGTCGCATTTGCAAAATTATCATTTGCAGGCGAGGAAGATGTAATATTTTCAACCGTAAAATTTTTGGAAAGCCAGTTATTCGTCTCATTTGTTTCAGTTACTGAATTATTTGCATCCAGCACAACAACTACGGTGTAAATACCGTCGGTAGTAATCTCAGGATGCATGAGGTAGAAGGTGTTTCCATCGGCGCGCGTGGAATTTGCCGAAACGGTTACGGAATAATCGGGACTGCTTGTACAAGTAGTATTAGGTACAACACTGGCGGCAAGCAGCACGCAAAAATTGATGACATAAGAAGCGGGCGCAGAGGTGGCGTCCGTAACTTCCAGAGTGATGTTAATGGTGTCATTTGTATAGATGGTAGTAGCAGGCACATCACCCGGCGAAAGAATACTCGATGGCGGCAAAACATCAAACTTTGCGCCTTCCGCCAAATCAATTGAGGTTTGGGCTGAAACAGCCGAAACGCCGGCGCCAAAGGTGGAAAATACCAAACTGGCAAACACAGCCAGCCCCGCAAAAGCGCGCAAAGCGTTAAGTAAATTTTTCTTCATCACAAACTCCTTTCCAAGGGTTTCATGCGCGCAG
>DAOTZP010000169.1:0-2071 GCA_034434265.1 Anaerolineales bacterium
CCGTTACCCATTGTTGCCTGATTATGGGCAAACGTCGAGTTGACAATTTTCGGGTTGGCGAAAGTTATGTTCATGATGGCGCCGCCGTCACTGGCTCTATTGTAATTAAATACGCTGTTCCGAATCATAGGCGTGGCAAAGGAATTGGCGATTGCCCCGCCACCGTCGGCGGTATTGCCCGTGAAAATTGACCTTTCAATGACGGCGGAGGGACATCCGCTTGGCGCGAAAATCGCGCCGCCGTAAGAAGTATCGCTGCTGTTTGAATTAAAAGTTGAATCTGTAATTTGAGCGGCAGCGCAAGTGCCTAGATGGATGGCGCCGCCATCGCTGGATGCGAAATTGCCGTAAAATGCCGCTTCATCCAGCGTCAGGCTTCCGCCGTCAAGTCTTATCGCGCCGCTGTCGCCGTCGGACGAGTTATTATTAAACATCACACTGTTTCCCTGCGCAGCGGCGGAAGCGCCAAAAACATACACTGCTCCGCCGCTGAAAAAGGCATTGTTATCAAAGAATAATGTGCTTTGGTAGGGGTTTGAGGTTGAACCTCCCTGCATCTGCAATGTGGATGTGGTGTAAATCGCGCCGCCATAATGCGCATAATTACTCCACAGATAAACATTATCCAGCGTAACTGGTCCCTCGGCATAAATGGCGCCGCCTGTGCCGCTCGGGCACGCCATTCCACCATCGCATGTTCCATCCATTAATGTTAAATAGCGCAGGGTAAGATTCCCGGTGTTTGTCACATAGAATATCTGGTGGACATCGTCTCCGTCAATTGGGGAATCATGGTTATTGTTTGAATTCACCCCCCTGATTTCGATATTGGATGTGATGGGTGGCAAATCGTCGCTTAGAGTAATGATTCCACTGGGCAGAAAAATGATATCAGCGCCGCTGCCTGCGCCGCAATCAGCATTGGTAGCGTTATCGTCGTTTGCGTTTTCAATTGCTTCCCGAAGCGTGCAATTGCCGTCAACCGCCGGCATTCCATCCATTAGCGTGTTGACCGTGAGGCTCGCGGCTCGGGCAACGCCAGAAGGACGCAGCCCTACGGCTGAAGCCAGCAAGGCAGCCATTAAAAATAAAATGGAAAATTTGCTTGTTTTTTTCATCATGTTCTCCTTTTTAATAAAACAATTAGTCCGATGCTTTATTGTAGGAGAACACATTCCCCCGGCGTTACAAAAACGTTACACGCATGACCGCCTTTCCGCAAGAGACGCGGCTTCGTTTGGGGTTAATGATTTCCCTTTTTGATAGCGCTCTTCAAATTCCACGCCCAATGCCTGCATGGTTTCAGCGCGTATGGAGTTGAACACGGCTTTTGTCGCGGGGCTTAAGTGTATGCCTGTCTTTTCAGCGATGCTGTCGCTAAACCCAAGCAGCATGGCGGTTTCCTGCCAACATCGTTTTTGAAGAACGAAAATATTCAGCAGGTTGCCCAATGGAATTAACATGCCGCGCTCATCTCCCATTCCCACGCGCAGTTTCAGGCTGCGGATATAGTATTGCCGCGCTTTTCCCAATTGGTTTGCCTCTGCGGCAAGGTCGCCCAGGTTGTTTAGCACAATGCCCATTCCGCGTTTATCCCCCATCTTCTTTCTTAATTCCAGCCCCTCTTCCAATAGACGGCGGGCTTGGTCCTTTTCGTTCAGGCTGTCCATCGTCAAAGCAAGGTTGTTAAGCGCAAAGCCCATCGCGCGCAGGTTGCCGGTCTTTCGCGCCAGTGCAAGGCTTTGCTCATAGTAGATTCGCGCCTTTTTGTAATTTTCCTGATAGAAAAATACATTGCCGTAATTATTCAACGTATTGGAAAGGCTGAGCGTATCCCCAACGCGCTTGAAGATTTTTCGCGCCTCGGTAAAATAACGCGCCGCGGCTTGCTGGTCGTTCTGGTTGAGGGCAATCAGCCCCGCCTGCAATAACGCGACTCCGCGCTCGCGGCTGGCTTTTTTCAGGTTGGGATGACGCAGGATTTGTTCCAGCCACGTTCTTCCTTCTGTGGCGCTGCTGCGAATGAGCCAAAAACGCCCAAGCATGTCAATGCAATCGCTCTCCCAACGGG
>DAOTZP010000170.1:0-4013 GCA_034434265.1 Anaerolineales bacterium
ACGGGCTGTCCAACGTGCTGAACGAGCCGGAGTTTGCCGAGACGGACGAAGCCCGCTGGGCGATGCGCCTTTTTGAAGAGCGCTCCGCGCTGCATGATTTAATCGCCCGCGCCGCGACCAATAGCGGGGTGGGGACTTTGCAAGTGCTTATCGGCGGACGCGGCGGCTGGGAAGAACTGCGCCAATGTTCGATGGTGATTGCGCGTTACGGCGCGCCCGGTTTTGCCACCGGCACGCTCGGCGTGTTGGGACCGATGAGAATGTCCTACGCCAGAACCATCCCCACCGTGCGGTATGTGGCGGGGCTGTTGAGCGAGCTGGTGATGGAGAATAGAGATTAGAGATTGGTAATTGGTAAATAGTAAATGGTAGTTATCAATCTCCAATTACCAATCTCCAATTACCAATCACCAACCACCAATTACTATTTACAAAACGAGAGAGAAAGCAATGACCGAAGAAATGAAAAACGAAGCAGAAGAAGTTGTGGAAGAATCCGCGGCGGAGGAATCTCCCGCGCCCGAAGGCGAATCGCTGGAGGAGTTGCGGAACAAACTCGCGGAAGCCGAGTCGAAAGCGGCGGAGTATAAGGACGGCTTGGCGCGGGAGCGCGCGGAGTTTCAGAATTACAAGAAGCGCGTCGCGCGGGACAACGAATCCGCGTATGCGAATATGAAGGGCGACATCATCAAGAAAGTGCTGCCCGTGTTGGACGATTTGGAGCGCGCGCTGCAAAACCGCGTGGAAGGCGACGCCTGGGCAAACGGCATTGAGTTGATTGCCCGCAAACTGCAAAACACGCTGGAAGCCGAAGGGATTAAAAAAATCGAGGCGAAAGGCGCGGCGTTTGACCCGAACTTCCACGAGGCGATTTCGCACGAACCCGCCGAAGGCGTGGAAAGCGGTCATATCATCGAAGTCGTGCAAAACGGCTATATGCTGGGAGAGCGGGTTATCAGACCTGCGCTTGTGAGAGTCGCGCAATAGGAGAATGTATGGGCAAAATTATCGGCATTGACTTGGGAACGACGAACTCCGTCGCGGCGGTGATGAGCGGCGGCGAACCTGTGGTGATTCCTTCGGCGGAAGGCGAAAGACTCGTGCCTTCGGTGGTGGCGGTGAATAAAAATCACGAGCGGCTGGTGGGGCGCGTAGCCAGAAATCAAGCCATTACCAACTCGCAGAATACGATTTTTTCGGTCAAGCGCTTTATGGGGCGCAAGTTTGACGACCCGGAAGTCGCCCGCACCAAACAGCGCGTGCCTTATGCCGTGACCGCCGCGCCCAACGGCGACGTGCGCGTCAAGCTGGACGACAAGGAGTATTCGCCTCCCGAAATTTCCGCGATGATTTTGTCCAAAATTAAAGCCGACGCGGAAGCCTACCTCGGCGAGCCGGTCACGCAGGCGGTGATTACCGTCCCCGCGTATTTCAACGACGCGCAGCGCAACGCGACCAAAGACGCGGGCAAGATTGCCGGTTTGGAAGTTTTGCGAATCATCAACGAGCCGACGGCTTCTTCGCTCGCTTACGGCTTGGATAAAAAGAAAAACGAAGTGATTGTGGTCTATGACCTCGGCGGCGGGACCTTTGACGTTTCGGTGCTGGAAGTGGGCGACGGCGTGTTTCAAGTCCGCTCGACCAGCGGCGACACTTTCCTCGGCGGCGACGATTTCGACGCGCGCGTCATGGATTATTTGATTGACGTTTTCAAGAAAGACAACAACTTCGATTTGAGGAACGACACTCAAGCCTTGCAGCGGTTGAAGGAGGCTGCGGAAAAAGCGAAGATTGAACTTTCCACGATGATGCAGACCGAAGTGAACCTGCCTTACATCACGGCGGACGCTTCGGGTCCGAAACATCTCGTGGTTACGCTCACCCGCGCGAAGTTGGAGCAAATTACCGCGGATTTGATTGACCGCACGATTGCGCCCGTCAAGCAGGCGCTGGCGGACGCGGGGCTGACCGCGGGCGACATCCATGAAGTCGTTTTGGTCGGCGGAATGACGCGCATGCCCGCCATTCAAGAGCGCGTGCGCGCGTTCTTCGGCAAAGAGCCGCACAAGGGAGTCAACCCCGACGAGGTGGTCGCGGTTGGCGCGGCGATTCAAGCGGGCGTGTTGGGCGGCGAGGTCAAGGATATTCTGCTGCTCGACGTGACTCCGCTGACGCTTTCGATTGAAACCCTGGGCGGAGTCGCCACGCCGCAAATTGAGCGCAACACCACCATTCCCACCCGCCGCACGCAGACTTTTTCCACCGCGACGGACAATCAGACTCAGGTGGAGATTCACGTCTTGCAGGGCGAACGCTCGATGGCGGCGGATAACAAATCGTTGGGCAAGTTCATCCTCGATGGCATTCCGCCCGCGCCGCGCGGCATTCCGCAAATTGAAGTGACCTTCGACGTGGACGCCAACGGCATCCTCAAGGTCAGCGCGAAGGACAAGGCGACGGGACGCTCGCAGCACATCACCATCACCGCTTCTTCCGGGCTGAGCGAAGAGGAAGTGGAACGCATGAGAAAAGACGCGGAGGCGCACGCGGAGGAAGACCGCAAGCGCAAAGAGTTGATTGAAGTCCGCAACAACGCGGATAATACGATTTACGCGGCGGAGAAAGCCCTGCGCGAGTTCGGCGAAAAGGTGGAGGCGGGGATTCGCTCCGAGGTGGAGAGTCGCATGACCGAAGTTAAATCCGCGGCGCAGTCCGATGACGTGGAAAAAATTCGCGCGGCGGTGGATTCGCTCGGACAGGCAATCCAAAAAATCGGCGCGTCGGTCTATCAGCAGGGCGGGGCAAGCGACGAGCCGGATGTCGTTGATGGAGAGGTAAAGGAGTAAATGGTAATTGACCCAAGTTGCTGCCCTTGCTTATTTTTTTACCGCAGAGGCGCGGAGGACACGGAGAAATTCATTAAAAACTCTGCGAGCTCGGCGGCTCTGCGGTTCAAAACGAGCGAACCCGCTATTCTTTTTGAAGGCGGCAACTTGCGTTAATTGGTAATTGACCAATTACAAATTACCATTTACAAATTACCAATTATGAGCAACAGAGACTACTACGAAATTCTTGGCGTTTCCCGAAACGCGAGCGAAGACGAAATTAAAGCCGCGTTTCGCAAATTGGCGCGTCAGTATCATCCCGACGTGAACAAGGAAGCGGACGCCGAAGAGAAGTTTAAGGAAATTAACGAAGCCTACGGCGTTCTTTCGGACCCGGAGAAGCGCGCGCGCTATGACCGCTTTGGCAAGGAAGGCTTGGGCGGCATGGGCGGCTTTCACGATTACACCGCCGATTTCAGCGATTTGTTCGAGGAGATTTTCGGCGGGTTCGGATTCTCGACGGGCAGGCGCTCGCGCACTGCTCCCCGCCGCGGACGCGATTTGCAGATGCAGGTCACGCTCGCGTTTGAGGAAGCCGTCTTCGGCGTGGAGAAGGAAATCGAATTTCAGCGCGACGAGACCTGCTCGCGGTGCAACGGCAGCGGCGCGGAGCCGGGAACTTCGCCCGTCAAGTGTTCCACTTGCGGCGGGCATGGCGAAGTGCGTCAGGTGCGCCAGACCTTTTTGGGTCAAATGGTGCAGACGGCGACCTGCCCTTCGTGCAACGGACGCGGCGAGACGATTTCCACGCCGTGTAAGACTTGCCGCGCGACGGGCTTGGAGCGCAAGACCGTCTGCAAGAAGGTGCAAATCCCCGGCGGGGTGGATGTTGGCACGCAGATTCGTCTTTCGGGCGAGGGCAATCCCGGCACATACGGCGGACCGAACGGCAGCCTCTTCCTTGTGCTGGACGTGAAGCCTCACCCGTTCTTCAAACGCCGCGAGCAGGATATTCTTTTGAATCTGGATATTAACGTGGCGCAAGCCGCTTTGGGCGCGGAAGTCTCCGTGCCGACTTTGGACGGCGAGGAGAAGTTGAAAGTCCCCGCCGGCACGCAGCCCGGAAAAATTTTCCACCTCAAAGGAAAAGGCGTGCCGCATGTCCGCAATAAGAACCAGCGCGGC
>DAOTZP010000171.1:0-2115 GCA_034434265.1 Anaerolineales bacterium
AAAATGTGGTTGCTATGACGCTTCTGCCAAGATTGTAGAAGTTATCCGCGTCGTATAAGATTGCGCCGGCAAGCAGGACAAAAAAAATGGCGAAAAATAAAGCTGGATAAATGCGGCGAATGCGGCGTTCGTAAAATTTTATAATTGAAAATTCATTTTGATTGATTTCGCGCAGAATAATGCTTGTGATTAAGTATCCAGAGATGACGAAAAAAATATCCACGCCGATAAACCCGCCGGAAAAGTAAGGGATTTTTGCGTGGTTGAAAACGACAGCAAGCACTGCAATGGCGCGCAAGCCGTCAATATCTGCGCGGTGTTTCAGTTTCATGGAAAGTTGGGATTTTGGCGTTATTGGAAAGAAGGCGGCAATTTGAAAACTGCCGCCTTCTTGATTTAAGCCTGTAAAACAGGTTATGCTTTTGCGGCTTCTTCTTTCTTGCCGCGTTCCACGCTGAGCTCGGGGGCTGCCGCTTCGGCGCCGGCTTGCCCGGCTTCGGCGGTTTCTTCCTTTGCGAGGGTGGCGATGATGATGATTTCATCCTCGTCATTCAGCACCGAAACTTTGTCCGGAATGTTCAAGTCTTTCACGCGGATGCTGTTGCCGATTTGCGCAAGCGGAGTGATGTCCACGTCAATTCTTTCGGGCAGGTCGGTGGGCAAACATTCCACTTCCAGCGCTTCGAGGCGGTGAATGAGAACCGCGCTGTAATCTTTGACCGCGCCGGAGTTGCCCATAAAGTGCAGGCGTACTTTGGTGCGAATCTTTTCGTTCAGGTCCAGCGCGAGGAAATCCACATGGGTGAGGTTTCCCTTGATGAAGTTGCGCTGTTTTTCGCGGACGAGCGCAAAATATTGCGTGCCGTCCACGTCAATTGTCACCAGACTGGATGAGGTCAGTTTGGCGAGCGCAAGGCTTGCGCTGTGCGCGTCCAGTGAAATCGAAATCGGTTCCACATGGCGGCCATAAATGACAGCCGGCAGTTTTCCGGCGCGGCGCATGGCTTTCACCTGTTTGCCGGTCACATCACGTTTGGTGGCTTTCAATACTACTTTTTCCATCTTTGCTCCTTGGCGCCTCTCACCCCGTTTTGCGGGGTTACCTTCGCCTAACTAAAAAATGATTTTCTGAAAAGCGGAAAACCCGCCTTGCATACAAGTTATTTTTTGCCGAACAACATTCGCCCTAACAGCAGCATGATGCCGGCAAACAGCCCGCCAACCAGCCCGGCAATTAAGGCGCCGCGCGTGTCAATCACTGTGCGCACGTTTCCTTCCACATGGCGGGCAAGCAAAATCATGCTTTGTACTTTTTCGCCGCGCACTTCGCGCCCAATCACCGCCCCGGCGTAGGCATTGCCCATTTCAACATGATTGGCGGCAATGAGCGCGCCGCCGCCGCTGTGAATCTCCGCCCGTTCAGCGCGAATGAGGCTGGCTGCGCTGTTTGTTAATGCAACTTCTTTTGCGCTCAGCGTCATCATGATGGATTGGCGCGCCGATACATTTTCACCTTGCACTTGGGCTGCTGAACTTTGATTTAATTCCACATCCTCGGCGCGGATTTCGCCAGCCGAACTTTGCGACATGCGCACCATTTCAGATTGGATGCTTTCAACGCTTACCTGCGATAGATTTGAAACCTGTGCGTCTTGCATTTTGGGAAGTTGATTTTCATCGTTCATGTTTGTCTCTGGGCATAAAACGCGCCTCCTCATGGAGGCGCGGGGACAGCGCTCCAAATTCTATACGCGGGAGGGTGTTTCGTCAAGAGTTTTTTTCGAGGGTGGCAATCAGAATCCCCACGCCAATCAAAACTCCACCGATGAGGAAAAGCCGCGTGATTTCCTCCGAAAGAAAAAACCAGCCGAGCAGCGTTCCTACAACAGGCTGGGCAAAAAACGTCAACGAGGCGACATTCGCGGGGAGTTCGGCAAAGGCGTAGTTCCATAAAAACATGGCGGCGGCTGTGGAAATGACGCCTAAAAACAACAAGCCGCCAATGATTCCCAAAGTGATTTCGCCATAGCCGATGGATCGAAATTCCCACGCGCCAAATAAAACGCTGGATGGAATTCCGCCAAGCAGCATAATGGCGCTGGATGCAAGCAGGTC
>DAOTZP010000172.1:0-1629 GCA_034434265.1 Anaerolineales bacterium
CCGCGGCAGCAACTCCATCAAGGCGAATTCGGTTTACATGCGGCGTTCTCTTGTGCCAGCCGAAGTTTTTGTTTTTAAGGAAGGCTTGTTGGCAGCCTTTTCCTTTTTAATTTACCTTTTATTTCTCGTTCCGGTCAGTCTCGCTGCGAAAAACCCCCTCACCTGGCATGTTGTCTTGATGCCGTTTTTGGCGGTTTTGCTTTTGCTGCTTGGCTTTGGCATGGCGCTGCCGCTGGCGAATTTGCGCGTTTTATTTCCCGACCTTGGCGAAATTATTCCGGTCATTTTGCACCTGTGGCGTTGGACTTTGCCCATCATGTTTACGGATGCAAATTTCCCGAACTGGCTAAAACAGATTATGAGTCTCAACCCGCCTTACTATTTCATCCGCTCATTCCGCGATGTCTTAATCGAACATCAGATTCCTTCCTTGCAGGCATGGCTCTCCATGGGGTTTTGGATTTTATTTTTTCTATTTGCGGCGCAGTTTATCTCAACCCGTCTTCGCGGCGAGGTTAAGGACCTTTTATGACAGATGACATCGTTCTTAAAGTTGAAAACTTAAGCAAAGTTTTCAAAGTGTACCCTTCCGCTTGGGGACGCATTAAAGAATGGCTTGCCTTTGGAAAAAAGAAATATCACAAAAAATTTCAAGCCTTACAAAATATTTCCTTTGAAGTAAAACGGGGGGAGTTTCTCGGCATTATTGGACCAAACGGCGCCGGAAAAAGCACATTACTTAAAGTGATTACGGGCGTGCTGGACCCTACCACAGGGTACTACGAAGCGCGTGGAAAAGTTCTATCCCTGCTTGAATTAAACGGCGGCATGGACCAGGACCTGACCGGGCGGGAGAACATCATCCGCAGCGCCCAATTGCTTGGCTTTCCGGAAGGCTATGTGGATAAAAAAATGAGCCAAATTGAAAACTTTGCCGAACTGGGCGAGTTTTTTGACCAGCCTCTTGGCACATATTCGAGCGGTATGCGAATTCGTCTGGCATTTTCCATGTTTGCTTTTCTGGATTGCGACATCTTAATTTTGGATGAAGTATTGGCGGTTGGCGATATTTTCTTCCGCCAAAAGTGTTATGCGCGCATCGAAGAGTTAATTAAACAAAAAGTGGCGGTGATTTTGGTCACTCACAGCGCTGGCACGGTGCGTCAATATTGCAGCAATGTGCTGGTACTTAAGAATGGGCGGATTTATTATCAAGGCGCATCGGATGTGGCAATACAAAAATATTTTGAAATAAAAAAAGATGAAGGCGTCAAAATTAAACCATCAGATACTTACATGGAGGAAGACTACGTTCCCCGCTTTTCCTCCGCGCCTGACGGTTTTTTTTGGCCCCCTGATTCTATTTTTAATTCCGCATTTTTGCCAAAACATTCCGAAACCGATTTGGTAAAATTGACCCAATTGGCTGTCTGCGATGAACAAGGAAAACCTTGCGCCGTTTTCAAACAAGGGGAAACAGCTGTCTTTTATGCGGCATACCGTTTAAAAGAAAATATCGGCGTTCCGATTGCCGGCATCTTTCTTTTTACAGTGACCAACCTGCTCGTGCATTGGAAAGATTCGCTGCAAACAGGCGTGGAACATCCTCTTAGCGTAGCCAAAGGCAGC
>DAOTZP010000173.1:0-11328 GCA_034434265.1 Anaerolineales bacterium
CATTGGTGGTCCCCGCTTTGTTTTGGCGGGTGGTTCGTTGGCAATGTGGGCAGGTGGTCATCGCTCTATTTTAGCCCATTCTTTTTGACACTCTCCATCCATTGAAATCTTTCCGATTTTGTCAATGTGGATTGCGCGGCAATGGCGGGCGGCAGGCTGTATGCGGCGCGGATGTGGTACGGGCTGAGCAAAAATCCAATAGCAAAGCCCCAAAGCACGGCGGGAAGTAAAAGCGCGCCCGACCATTCAATCATCTTGATTTGACGGGGCGTTGCCTTGTTTTCAAGCCCGGCAATTTTTATCTGTTGTTTGAGCATGAATGTGATCGCAAGAGAGTTTAAGACCGCCGCCATACTGATGGCTTGCGGATGAATATTAAATAAAAATCCGGAGATTGCGGTGAATGAAATGATTTGGTAAATAACGGGAAGAAACCACAAAGACGGCATATAAAACGCAAGCAAAATGGAAAGCGCATCGGCGGGATAGAAGTAACGGTCGTGCATTTTGGGTAAAAGATATGGGCTGAGCGCGGCGGAAAGAAAGGCAAGCAGGAGCAAGTTTTCGCGGCTGAGCGGCATGGGACTTTTGGCAGTGAATACCGACCAATACAGCATGGCAAACAGCGTGACCAAAATTCCCAACGGAAAAATAACCCCCAGCCATTCGCGCGGAAGCAGGTAATACAGGTTGGGCGCGTTCATAGTCAGGCTTTCAAATGTGTCTGATTGTTTTGTATAAATGAGAAGCGTATTGAGTATTGGTCTGCCAAGCATCACAACAGGAAGAACCGCAAGCAAATATATCAGCGGAATCATTCCAAAAAACAGCCAATTAATTTTTTTGCGCAGCGCGAGAATAAAAAGAAAAGGCCCCAAAAAAATTGCCTGCGCTTTGAACGAAAAGGATACCCCAAGCATGGCGGCTGCCCAAAATGATTTTTCCGTCAAAACAAAATATACGCACGCAAGCAGGAAGAATGTATAAAGCGAATCCGCCTGTCCCCAGTAGGAGCTATTTACCATGATGGTGGGCGCGGAAAAATAAATTGACGCGGCAAGCAAGGGAACGCGCGGGTTTTGGTATTTGAGCTTGATAATTTTGTACACCAATATCGCGCCGAGCAGGTCAAACACGGTGGGAATCAGTTTAATGGCGGTAAGCGGGCTAATCCATTGCCGGGTAAAGGTTGCCAGCGCAAGCAGGTAGGTATAAGGCGGGGTGTAGTTTGCAAACTCGGTCGCCAATGCGGAGGCAATCCCTTGCTGGTATAAGGTTTTGTACCAGACGAGGTTAAAAATTTTCAAATCATGATTAATTGACGGAATGGAAAAATATCGGATGACTGCGGAAATGAGCGCCAAAAAAGGCGGGGCAAATTTCAAAAAAGAGAGGGCTTTGGATTGCACGGAATTTCTCAAAAGATAAAATGATAAATTTTGCGAAGCATTTCAACAAACATTTTGTTCCAAAACAAGCCGAAAACGGAGTAGTAAATTAGATAGAGACCAATCCCGCCCATGATAACCGAGACAATGATGGATGTTTTTTCGAGCCAGCCGACGCGGCGAATTGCGTAACTGAGCAGGATAATCAAAAATACCATGAAGTCGGTTGCGAAGCGATACCCAAATTGAACCCAGCCGGTGGCATGATACATCCAAATGGGGAGGATGACGCCAAACAATCCGACCCATGCGGCGATAACCTTTTTCTCGCGCAGGCTGGCGCGGAAGATAAGCAGCAGGACGGGGGATACAATGAACATACTCATGCCGAGCGGGTTGAAAAATTGCGAAGCCTTGCCGAAGGTTTGATTGATGGGGTTGAGGTAACTGCAAACTTCATTGACGCGCGGGAGAAAAGGAATGTCCATGTTCGGCGTGCCAAGCAGCGAAACGTACATATTGCACGGCATATATTTGACGTTGAATCCGCCGCTTTTATTGAATGTGTCGGTCAGGCTTTTTGTGCCTTTCAGGTATCCGTATCCAAATTCCAACGGGCTGCCAAACCGCAATTGGTTGTACGCCAGCAGAATCGAAAAGCACGCCGCCAGAGTCAGCCCAAATGGAAGCAATTTTTTTAACGCGGGCTTCCAATCGCTTTCTTCCAGCAGACTGAGCGCGACATAAAACAGGGCGGCGGTGATGATGGGCGGGCGGGCGAGCGCCGCCAACCCAAGCCAAACCCCTGCCTGCCAGGTTTTGCCTTGTAATGTTCCCCGCGCAAAAAGAATCATGAAGAGCAGGGCGGTCAGTTGCGCGTTGAGCCATACAGAACCTACGCTGGCAAGCGCCCAATGGGCGGTGTTTGCCGCGAAGAAAATGATAAGCCAGACTCGAGCGGATGCGTTTTCGACTAGATGTTCGAGCAGCGAATACATCATTGTCACGTTCAGCGCGCCAATCAATACGCCGAAAAATACGTCGCTGAAAGACACGCCAAAGAACGCGACAAACGGCAGCATGAGCAGCGCCGGGCTGATGCCGCCGATGACATACCATTTGCCGTTATAGAAAATCAGGTCAAGTTTCTCGTGAGGGACGTGAACAAGGTGTGTTTTGCCGTGCAGAAAAGCGTCCGCAAGATAAACGTAATGCGGAGTTTCGGACTGGCTGAAAATTTTGACGCCCGCGCTGATTCCATAGAATAATAGTGAAATCAAAAAGATAAACAGGCAGGCTTGTCTGGAAGATAGGGAAAGGCGCATTGTCTATCCGGGTCTTATGCGGTGAACTTCGATGACGTTTGGCACATTGTCAATCCGGGTCAGCACGCGGCTTAACTGCTCAATATCCTTAACTTCGATGACCAGACGCAAATTGGCAATGGTGCGGTCGCTCATTTTTACGTTGACGTCTGTGATGTTGATGTTTTCGCTGGAAAGCAGGGTGGAAATATCGCTCACCAAGCCGGGTCGGTCATGCGCGAAAACTTCAATTGGCACAGGGAAGGTGCGCTCCATTGTTCCCCAATTGACCATGAGCAGACGGTCTTTTTCGTGTTCCTTTTTGCTTATAATGTTTGGGCAATCCTGCCGGTGAATGGTCACGCCGCGCCCGCGCGTGACATATCCGATAATCGGCTCGCCGGGCATTGGGTTGCAGCAATTTGCCATCGTTGAGAGCATTCCCTTCAACCCGACAACTTCTATGCTGTTGGTGGAAGTGACGGGGGCGCTGGAAGGGCTGACTTTGAAAATGTCAGTTTCGCTGTTTTCTTCCTGCTCGAACATTTTAATGACCTTGTTTATCGGCAAGTCGCTGTTGCCGATTGCAAGGAACATTTCATCCGGCGTTTTGTAATTCAAACTGCGGGCCAGTTTTTCAAAATTGACCCCTTCATTGAGGCTGAGTTTTCGCAGTTCCGATTCCAGCGCGGCGCGTCCCTGCGCGAGGTTGATTTCATCCTCCTGCTTTTTGAACCATGTTTTGATTTTGCTGCGCGCCCGGTTGGTGGTGACCATTTTCAGGTTTGGGTTTAGCCAATCGCGGCTGGGTCCGCCATCCCGTTTGGGAGCGCAGATGATTTCCACTTGGTCGCCTGTTTTTAATTTGTAGTCCAGCGAAACCA
This sequence comes from Anaerolineales bacterium, assembly GCA_034434265.1. Classification (GTDB taxonomy): domain Bacteria; phylum Chloroflexota; class Anaerolineae; order Anaerolineales; family Villigracilaceae; genus Villigracilis. Next base: position 3,577 of record DAOTZP010000173.1, read on the forward strand.
GTTTGCCGTTCACGCGCGCCCCGCGGCAGCTGTGACCAATATCCGTATGCACATGGTAGGCAAAGTCAATCGGCGTTGAATTGTAGGGCAGGTCAATCACATCGCCGCGCGGCGTGAACACATATACGCGGTCCTGAAAGACATCGTTACGCACGTTGTCCACAAAATCTTTGGCGTCCTGCGAGTCGGCGTCCATGTCCACAATCGAGCGCAGCGAAGCGATGAATTTTTCGTAATTTTTATCCGAATCTTTTTTGCCGCCTTCCTTGTACTGCCAGTGTGCCGCCGCGCCGTATTCAGCTTTCATGTGCATTTCAGGGGTGCGGATTTGAATTTCAAGCGGACGGCGGTCGTCATAAAAAACAGCGGTATGCAGGGATTGATACATGTTGCTTTTTGGCGCGGCAATATAATCGTCAATTTCGTTGGGAACGGGGCGCCATGTGGTATGAATAATGCCAAGAGCGGAGTAACATGCGGCTACATCCGGCACCACCAAACGCACGGCGCGGATGTCGCGCACCATTTCAAAGGTTTTTCCTTTGAGTTGCATTTTGCGGTAGATGGAATAAATATGTTTGGGTCTTCCGCTGACTTCACATTCAATCTGGTTTTCCTGCATCAGCTTCATCAACCGCGCCTTGATTTTTTCCATTTCCCTTTCGCGCGCCGAACGGTTTACCGCCAGCAGGCTGGCGATTTCTTTATATTTATCAGGGTCCACATGGTAGAAGGCAAGGTCTTCCAGTTCCCATTTGATTTGCCAAATGCCAAGACGGTTTGCGGCGGGGGCAAAAATGTCGAGCGTTTCTTTTGCAATGCGTTTGCGTTTTGGCTCCGGCATGTATTCCAGTGTGCGCATATTGTGCAGCCGGTCCGCCAGTTTAATAAACATGACGCGCACATCCTTGCCCATGGCAATAAAGGTTTTGCGCAGCGTTTCCGAAACCATATCTTCTTTTCGTCCCAGCAGGGCGGGGGCGCTTTCCTGTTTTTCATCATGCAGGTCGGCGTTGGTATTTTGGTCGCCGCGGGAAACGCGCGGCATGTGGGTTAATTTGGTAACGCCGTCAACCAGTGTGCTGATGGTTTCGCCAAATTCTTTTTTTAAGTCCTCTTGAGTAACGTAGGTATCTTCCACAATGTCGTGCAGCAAACCAGCCGCAACAACTTCCGGTGACATGCTTAAATCCGCAAGGATTTGCGCCACCGCAAGGCAATGCGTAATGTAAGGCTCGCCCGAATTTCGTGTTTGTTCGCGGTGAGCTTCCTCTGCCATTTGGTAGGCGCGGGTTATCAACTCCCGGTCGGCTTCGGAGTATTTTTCCGGCAGGCTTGCCAGCAAAGATTCCAGTGTCACGGTTGTTTTTGAGGATTTCATGTTTATATTTTACTACGCCCTTTTCACATTAAAAAAAAACTCCCGGCTTTGGCGGGAGTTTTTTAATACGGGCTTACGCAAAATAACAATTTGGCTGCTTGTGACCAACGCCCGCCCTTCAAGGCGCAAGTTTTCTGCAAGCCCTCTTATATTGTTTTCAACAGCGCTTGGCGGCTGTTGCGTAAACGGTCCGCGATAATTTCGGTGATGCGGCGCATGATTTTGAACCCGGCTTCGGGGTTTTTCTCCAGCAAAGCCATGAACGGCGCGGCGGAGACAACCATCAACGTCGAGTCTTCTTCACATTCCGCGCTGGATGTGTAGTGATAGGGGGGGACAACCCCGGACCAGCCGAAACTCTGATACGGCGAAGAGACAAAGGAAACTGTAATGCTCTCCGGGCGCGAAGTCAATTTCACGCGCAGCGCCACGCTGCCATTAATCAGAAAGTGCAGTTTGTCGGCTTTTTCCCCTTCGCGGAATATCATCTCGCCCTTTTTCATCGCAATTTCTTCGCTGATGGCGGCAATCTCTTTTAGTATCGTTTCGGACAATCCTTGAAACAAGGAAAACTGGGATAAAATTTCAGTGGTAATCATGCAGCATTCTCCTCTATTTTAGGTGTTTTTTGATGTCATTCCGCAAGTCTAATGCGTTACCCAGCACAGCTGCGAAAATGGCAATCAAAATGGTGACGCCAATACCGGCATAAACCGCATACGCCCAGCTCCACATGGCTGAAAGTATCACGCTTCCAACCACGCCGCCAAGCAAGGCGTATAGCGGCAACTTGATGACATAGGGGACATTTTTCCAATCCTCAGTCAGCGAAAGCGGTTTCCGCATCCGTTTTTCTTTGATTGCCAAGTTTTTCTGAAATTTTCTTTCCCCCGCAAGCGGGTCGCGTTCTTTTAGTTGTTTTTCGCGCAGTCTTTTCAGTCTTTCGACTTCTGAATCAGGCATGGCTGTCTCCTTTCATCATTTTTATAATTGTAAAGGATTTTTGCAACGATGACCGTCACAAATAATGTCACAAGATTTTTGGATGCGCGCAAGGTGAGCTATATTGCGCGCGAACTCCCCGCGGAAAAACTTGGCGCGCTGGAGGCAGCCACCTTGTTGGGCGCCCAGCCGGAGCAGGTTTTCAAAACCATTGTGACCAAGCGCGAAAAAGGAAAGCCCGTTCTTGCGGTTACATCCGCCCTGCAAGAAGTGGACCTAAAATTGCTTGCCGCGTTTTTGGGCGAAAAAAAGATGTCGCTGCTCACCGAGCGCGAAGCGGAAGCGTTAACAGGGTTGCAGGCGGGCGGCATATCTCCTCTGGCTTTGATTAACAAGGGATTTCAAGTTGTGCTGGATTCTTCCGCGCGGAGGTTTGAGCATATTTACATTTCCGGCGGGCAGCGCGGGCTGAATATTCAAATCCCCGTTTTGGACTTAATCTCCCTGACCAATGCGCGGGTTGGCGAGATTAGCAAACCCGCGCAGGGTTAACCTGCGCGGGTTGCAATTTACCGGGTTTCAAACTCCGCAACTTTCTCGCCGTTGACCAGCAGCGTGTACCTGCCTGCGGGGAATGTGCCAAGCGAAACATTTGCCTCAAACGGCTGAATCACTTCAACGCACATGGTGGCTGGGTCAATCACCGAGTACACATCCACATGGATTTCGTTTTGCGCGTTCGGCGGGTTGACCTTTACGCGCAGCTGGTTGCAGGGCGTTGGCAGATTGCCAGCCAGAATTAAATCAAACCGGGGTGGGTACATTTCCAGCGTGAGCAGGTCGGTTTTTTCAACGAACACCACCTCGCGCTGCAGGGCTGCATCTTCCGGGCGGGGCAAAAAGTCATCCGCTGCGGGTTCGGGCTGCTGCGGGTCGTCGCTGCTGACCGGCTGGTTCAGCGAGCCTTCGGCGGCGGACGCGCACGCGGCGAGCAGGGCTGCCATAATGGTTAAAGACAGGAATAATTTTTTCATGGGGGGCTCTCCTTGCTTCTTTAACGATGGCGCGTTGTAAAAGTTCCCATCAAGATGATATGGAAACGCGCATGACTTCAATGTAAGGCGTTTGCTCGCGGTAGTATTCGCACAACGATTCCCACACCACTTCCTGCGGCATGGCTTGTATGCGATTTTTCTTCACCTCTTTGAACGCTTCAAGCAAAGTGATTCCTTCCGCTTCCTTCAAGGAAGCAATACAAAACGCAGCGGAACGGTTAATGCCCGCCGCGCACGCCACCAATATGCTGTTTCCTTTGTTTTTTTCCGCCAGCACAAAATCCACGCCTTCGCGCAGTTTTTCCGCCGAAATGGGCGACATGTCGTTCACCGGCACATACAGCGATTCGATTCCCGGCAGTTTCACCGGCGAAGCCAGCTGCAACATTGCCCGAATGGATTTCATCTCCAACTGGTTTTTATCCTGTGTGTCGTTAAAACTTCCCATGTAAAGCCATTGGCGGATTTTGTCCATTTTTTGGTGTTCCTAATTCAGTTTTGTAAATTTGATTTCCAAAAAACATATACAAGAAAAATCTATTTAACTTGCGATGCAATATCATCAAAGGTCGCGTCAAAGATATTTGATATAAAACGTGCGCCAAATACGGATAAATGGTCATCATCTTTATAGAGTGGTTTTTCATTCTTGACAACCGCGCAGATTGTTTCATTGCACAGCATATCTGACGGGGATATGATTTTGACTCCCGGAATTTCTTCAATTAACTTCATTGCCTCAATGACCGGTTGATTTCTTTCCAGATATTCCGTCCATGTCGGAGCAATGATTTGATTGACATCCCGCCTTGTTCGCAGCGCCATGAAATAAGAAGATGGGACATTATAGCCAACTTCCGGTACTGTCATAACAATTACCACTTTGCGATTTAACTCTATTAATTTTTGCACAGTCCTCTGAAGCCCGATTGTGAAAACATCCGCGTTATTTTTTGATTTGTTTTCTGGCAACGAAACATCCACCAGTTTCACAGCCCCGCCTTTTTCGGTTTTGTATCTTTTTCCATCTGCTGAAAGAGCCCATCGTCCTGCAAGAATAATCGTGTTCAATTCGGAATTGTCTTCTATATGTTTCAAAATCGTGTTGTTATACTCATAACAGTCAAGTTGATTTTTTCTGTCAATGCCTAATAAAGGAGGGCATGCCGCTACTGTGGATAAATATCCACTCACACCCGCTCTCTTAGCAGATATATCTGCCGCTGTTGCAAGCGCGAGGGCGTGCGAATCCCCCCACACAATAAAAGCGGGAGATTCGTTTTTTTTACCGATTTGGCACAGCGTCAACTTTTCCGGAATGTTTGTGATGTTAACGATGCACTTGTCCCACTTGCTTTTGCCCACTATAACTTTAGATTGATATTCCTTAAAACGTCCCGGAAAACCTTTGTAGATATATGCCATACCGCCCAAAATAATTGCCGCTGCCATTACCGCTCCTGCAAAAAAGAATATTTTTGGCTTTTTCATAAAATCTTTTTCGCGGAACGGGTTTTCAATAAATTTCCATGAAAGTACCGACAAGATGAAAGCAGCGCATAATAAAATTGTCATATCGAGCCATGTTGCCTGGCGAATGAGAAGATATTTTCCAAATAAAATGACGGGCCAGTGCCATAAATATAACGAGTAGGATATTTTCCCAATAAAGACAAAAGGCGGCAATTTCAAAATATTGCCCGCCCATGAGGTTTTATCAGCTCCGCCATAAATGACAAGCGCCGCGCCCGCAGTAGGCAATAATGCGCTGACGCCGGGGAACAGCGTATTATCGTTATAAATAAAAATGCTGGACATAATTCCCGCCATGCCTGCAAGTGAAAGTGTATTCATCCATTTTGGGCTTAAGCCGTCAGGCATCAGACCCACAGCAAGCAAGCTGCCTATCATCAGTTCCCATGTGCGGAAATGCGGCAGGTAAAAGGCGCTGGAAGCATCCCGCGTTGTGTAATAGACACTAAAACCAAAAGAAATAATGGCAACGCTTGCCAATACTTGCTTAAGGCGCGGTTTGAAGTAACGTATCACCAGTACCACCAATAAAGGGAAGAAGATATAAAATTGCTCCTCTACCGCAAGCGACCAAGTATGCAGCATGGGTTTGAGAGTTGACTCTGTGTCGAAATATCCCGCTTCCGACCAAAATAAAATATTGGAAAGAAACAGCGTTGTTGCTATTACGCTCTTGCTCATTTCCATGAAATTTTTTGAGTCATACAGCGCAAATCCAAGTATTAAACTGGCTAAAATGACTGTATAAAGAGCCGGGTAAATGCGCCGTATTCTGCGCTCATAAAATTGCAAAATGGAAAAATTTCCAGCCTCTGCTTCGCGGACAATAATATTTGTAATTAAGAACCCGGAGATTACAAAAAAAACATCAACTCCGACATATCCGCCGGAAAATAAGCGAATATCGGCATGATAGAAAAGAACAGCCAGCACAGCCACGGCTCTCAAGCCGTCAATATCGGCTCGATAATCTAAACTTAACTTCATTACTTAATTTTCCTTTTCATTTCAATAATTTGTTCTTCGCTCATATCGGGGATGTGAGTCGCTTGCTCGATGCGTAATGCTTTCCGCTGCGCCTCGCGCCACATCTCCAACCGCGATTTGACCTGCGCCTCGTATCCTTCCTGTGATGGCAGGTAGAAATACGTCCCCAGCAGGCGTTTGGGTAAATATTGCTGCGGAATAAAATGTCCTTCATATTCATGTGGATAAACATAATCCCTGCCGTGTCCCATTGAAGCCGCATCGCGGTTGCCGTCCATCAAGTGACGCGGCACCGAAACCTGACCCTCTTCTTCGATTTTCTTCATCGCCTTAAAGTATGCGCCCGCGCTGTTCGATTTCGGCGCGGTGGCAAGGTACAACGTCGCTTCCACAATGGGATAAATCCCTTCCGGCAAGCCGATAAATTCAAACGCCTGCGCCGCCGAGCAAGCCACAACCAGCCCCATCGGGTCGGCAAGCCCAATATCTTCGCCTGCAAGAATAATCAAGCGGCGCAAAATAAATTTGGGGTCCTCCCCGGCGTAAATCATTTTTGCCAGCCAGTACAAAGCCGCGTCGGGGTCGCTCCCGCGGACGGATTTGATGAACGCGGAAATGGTATCGTAATGCGCGTCGCCGTCTTTATCATATAACACAGCGCGGCGTTGAATCGATTCCTGCGCCACTTTTAGCGTGATGTGAATGCTTCCATCCGCTTCGGGCATTGTGGATTCAACCGCCAGTTCCAGCGCGTTGAGCGCGTTGCGCGCGTCGCCCGACGCCGTTTCGATGAGATGATTCCGCGCGTCCGCGTCAAAGATGATTTTTTTGCCGCCGTAGCCGCGTTCTTTATCCGCCAGCGCGCGGTCGAGCAAAATGCCCGTTTCGGTTTGATTCAAATTGCGCAGTTGAAACACGCGCGAACGCGAAATGAGCGCTTTGATGACTTCAAAGTACGGGTTTTCCGTCGTTGCGCCGATGAACGTGAACGTGCCGTTTTCAACGTGGGGCAGCAGCGCGTCCTGCTGGGCTTTGTTCCAGCGGTGAACTTCATCCACAAACAAAATTGTGCGCTGATTGTGCAGCCTTCGGCGTTCCAACGCCTCGTCAATTGCAGCGCGCAGCTCGGCTTTGCCCGCCAGAATGGCGGAGATGGTGACAAAGCGACTCTTGGTGCTGTTGGCAATGACCTGCGCCAGCGTGGTTTTGCCCGTGCCGGGCGGACCCCATAAGATAATGGATGAAAACAATCTGTCGGCTTTGATGGCGCGGTGAAGCAATTTCCCTTCCCCAATGATATGCTCCTGCCCGATGTATTCTTCCAAAGTGCGCGGACGCATCCGCGCAGCCAGCGGCGCTTCGGTTTTCATTCTTTCATGCATGGCGTGGTCAAAAAGGTCGGTCATGGCGCGAATTATACTCTTTATGAATTTGAACTTCCCAAAAACCGCAATTTATGACCGAGTGCGGTATAATTTTTTTGTTCGCTACAAATTTTTTGGAGGAACCACATGGAAGTAACAACTCAGGAATTCAAGCACTGCGATTTGGTCACCGTAAAAGGAAGGGTTGACAGCGCCACCGCGCCTGATTTTGCAAAAGCCCTTGAAAAACTTAATGAAAACAACCGATTCAAAATTGCGGTGGATATGAGCGGATTGGAATATATGTCCAGCGCCGGGTTTCGCGCTTTGCTTGCCGCGCAGCGCAACTGCAAGCGTTACAATCGCGGCGAATTGGTTCTTGTAGCCGTGCCGGAACGAATTAAGGAAGCCTTGGAACTTGCGGGCTTTACCGAGCTCTTTAAGACATTTGACGACGCGCTGTCCGCTGTCGGCAGTTTCTAAATCATAG
>DAOTZP010000174.1:0-2093 GCA_034434265.1 Anaerolineales bacterium
ACCGCGCTGGCGGTTTCCAACCCCAAATCGGCTTGAATGAGCAAGGCTTCCAGGTCGTCCCATGTCTCTTGCGTAATTTCAGAAGCGCCAAGCACGGAGGCAATTTGCCCAAAGGCGGCTTTGCTGGTGCGGGCAAGGCTTTGTTTCCATTGGTTGAAAAGATTGGTCATGGGTGGCGATTATAACGCAATGTATCGGGGAATTATGTTATACTTTTTTGTTTGTAGGAACATAAATAAAGGAGTAATTAAAAATGTCAGGAGAACCCATTCACATCACAGACGATTCTTTTGAAAAGGTTGTGATGCAATCTGAACTGCCCGTTATTGTGGATTTTTGGGCGCCGTGGTGCAACCCATGCAAGATGATTGCCCCAACGCTCGACAAACTTGCAAAAGAGCAGGAAGGCAAATTATTGATTGCAAAAATCAACACGGACGACCACGCGCAATGGATGCAGAAGTTTGGCATTCAGGGCATTCCCACTTTGCTGTTTATCTCCAAGGGCAAAGTGGTGCATCGCCAGGTGGGCGCGCTGCCCGAAAAAATGCTGCGCGAGGTCGTGGCGCAATTCATGGATGTAACAAGCCAGAATTAAAAAGTTCATAACTCATAAGGAGATGGGCATGAAAAGGATTTTTCTATTGGCGGCTGTATTTGCTTTGGCAATCAGCGCATGTGGAACATCGGCAGCGCCTGTGATTCCTTCGGGGGCGGCGACAAAAGTCAACCCATCTCCCATTGCTCAAGTGGATTTGCAGGCAACCGCAGCGGTCATGGTACAGCAAACGCTGGGCGCAATTCCAACGTTCACCCCGCTGCCAACCTATACCCCCGTTGTGATGACTGAAACGCCAACGGTGGAGCCATCCATCACAGCAGAGGCGGCAACCGCAACCGAAACAGCCGAGCCTGCCATTTTGACTCTAACGGCGACTTTATTGGCGGTCAGCGATACGAGCGTTCAGGTGGGAACAATTACCGTTACGCTGCCGTCTGTAACATTGACGCCAAGCGCCACCGCCACCACTGAGCCGACTTACCCGCAAACCTATGGTACAATGCCGCCCAATCTTCCGGCAGGCAAAGTGGTTGTCATCAATCAGACAAAGGTACAGGCGTATGTTTCAGTACACAGCACCACCAAAGACGGTTATATTTCCATTGTGGAAATTCCGGTGGCAGGAAAGGGAAAAGAAGGCATGAAAGTTCCTGCGGGCAGATGTGATGCCGTAGTATGGGTAGATGGCAAAAGATTTTCCACCAGCTTTCGCTTGAGTGTCGGTGGAACGGTTACGCTGACCATCACAAACAAAGGCGTAACGGCAAAATAAACAATCAAATGTATTAACTATGGAGTATTAATTAAATGATGAAACGATTTTTTCCTATTCTGATGGTTTTGGCTGTGCTGCTCTCAGCTTGTGGAGCGGCAGGCGCGCCCGCAGCCCCCACCATGAACCCGGCGGATGTGCAAAACACAGCGGTCGCTGCGGCGTGGACTCTGGTAGCCCAAACCGAAGCCGCGAAACCAACTGAAACTCCGCTTCCGCCAACCGAAGTCCCAAGCCCCACTCCCCTGCCGACTTTTACCGCTTTGGCGGAAATTACGCCGCTGGTTGTGCCAACCATTGAAATTTTACCCACAGCCACAACCGCAGCCCAAACGGGAAATTGCTCCGGACCGATTGACTTTGCAGAAGCGGGTCCGACCAAACGATTAAGAATTGAAAACGATACAAAAGAAAATATTACCGTTTCATTAAACTTGTGGACTCCCAATTTGTTTGGGCAATGCGGCGTTTATGCCATTCGTGTTGCAAAAAATGAACGGGTTGTTGTTAATATCCCCTCCGGCTCGTGGTACGCCGGGGCTTACACCCCCTCTCCCCCCCTGCCCAATGGCGTGAGCTTTGTACTCGGTCCAAGCGCAAGCCAGGATGTTTTGCGGTTGATTGTAACAAAACAATCCATAAAGTACGTTGGTCCGTAATAGATGAGAGTGTCAAAAAGAATGGGCTAAAATAGAGCGATGACCACCTGCCCACATTGCCAACGAACCACCCGCCAAAACAAAGCGGGGACCACCAATG
>DAOTZP010000175.1:0-12108 GCA_034434265.1 Anaerolineales bacterium
ATGGTCAACGGGTGAATTTGGAAGACGGGGTTTTCCTTGTGGCATTGTTCCAGCTTGTAGTTTGGAATCTTGGGGCTGAGATGATGAATGTGATGAAAGCCAATGTTTCCGGTGAACCATTGCAGCACTTTGGGAAGTTTATAAAACGAGCTGCCGTGCATGCCCGCTTTGAAGAATTCCCAATTTTGATGACGCTCCCAATACGTCGGCTCGAAATTGTGCTGCACATAAAACAACCATACGCCCGCGCCGCACGCAATCAACAAAATGGGAAGTTCCACCAGCAGGTATGCCTGCCAGCCGATGTGATAAATCGTCCAACCGACAAAGGCAAACAAGGCGATGTTCGTCCAAATGACGCTGTTACGCTCGCGCTTGCCTGAATAGGCGTTCCAAAAACGATGTGTCAGCACAAAGACAATCATCGCGCCGATGGTGAACAGAATCAGCGGGTTGCGCATGATTCTGTATCCGATTTTTTTGTACCACGGCGCGGCGAGATATTCTTCCACCGTCATGGTGTACACATCGCCTATTCCGCGCCTGTCCAAATCGCCTGCGGTAGCGTGATGAATGGCGTGGGAATGTTTCCACTCGTAGTATGGGGTCCAAACAGCCACGCCGAGCAAAAGTCCCATGCGGTCATTTGCCAGCTGTGACTTGAAAAACGAGCCGTGACAGCAATCGTGAAAAATGATGAACATCCGCACCATAAATCCCGCTGTGGGAAACGCCAGCAGCAGAGTCAGCCAGTAGCCAACCTCCAAACTGCGATACATGGCGTACCACAGCGCAAAAAACGGAATCACCGTATTGAATACCTGCCACAAACTTCGCCATGTTTCGGGGTATGCATATTTCGATGTGATTGCCTGCCATTTGACTTGTAAACCGCTCATTATTTTCTCCTTAAAAAAATTTTTTCCGCACGCTTCGCATTCCGCGCTCGTCCGCTATCGCTCTGTGCTTTTGTCATTTCACAGTCGCTTACTTAATCATACCTTTATATTCCAAATATGATGTAATTCCGTTAATCCAATTTTGCATCCCATCCACGCGGATGGAAGGCTCTTCGCATGTGCTAAAAATGCCGCCCGCAAAATTTTGCAATCCCTGCCGGGTTACATCCCAGCCGCAATTGTTATTGGGAAGTTGGCGCGCCTGCACAAAGGTCACAAACGTGCGGATTCTTTCATCCAGCCATTCGTGTTCCACGCCGGAACGGACAAAAGTTTGCGCCAGCGCCGCGTATGCTTCAATTTTCGTTGCGGCGGAAATGCTGGTGTTGTTCGGATGCAGCGAGCGCACCTCGCCCGCCTCCACCGTCCCGGCAAGGGCTTTTGCAAAATCAAGTTCCAATTTTGCAAGCGGGCGGATTTGCGCCGCCTTTGCCAGCGCGTAACAATGCCATTGGTCTTCCGTCACGCGCTGGGCAACCATAAACGCATTGACTTGCTCGGCTTGTTTCAGCCAAAACGCATCGCCGGTCATCTCGTACAGTTCAAACAAAGCCAGCAAAGCCTGCCCGGAAGATGAAGGCACAAAATAATCAGGGTTGGGTCCGCCGCCAACGTGCGGGTCAAGCGCGTGATAAAAACCACCCTCATGTTTTTGCATGGCAACGATAAAATCCCCCAGATTTGACGCCGCATCCAGCAGCGAGATTTCATCAAGAGACAAGCTGCCCGCTGCCAGCCAGCGTTTATAAATTGCGTCCACCGTCAGCGCCGCGGCGCCCAGCGCGCAACTGCCTTCCGCATACAAACAACTTCCCTTGAAAACAAGCGGATTGCTAACCATCAAGGACAGATAATGTTTCAAAGCAAGGTCGCCCGCCGCGCAATATTTCACATCGCCGGAAACGCGGCAAGCCGCATACAACGCGCCCGTGCCGCCCACCAAACGCGCATGGGAGGGCGAATATTGGCGCGCGCCCGTAAAAATTTGCACCTGATACGAAAGCTCGCCATTGGGCAACTGCTGGCGGATGAGATACTCCGCAGCGGCAATTAACGATTCTTTCAGCGGGTCATCTGCAATGGGGAGTGAAACCGGCAAACGCGGCGCGGGTGTGGCTTGACGGGGCTGGGTTTGTGTGAATGGCTGGGCGGTTGCCGCCTCAGGCGTTTTTTGCGTGAAGCAGGAGGAAAGAAACAAAATAACAATACATCCCCCCGCCAACCAACGCGCCTTGCCGCTAATTTCAGACATGCGCTCTCTTTCCGCGCAAATCGTTGAGTGAAAGTTCCGCCAATGAAGAGACGGTTAAATCTCCCTGCACGCCCATTTGCAAGGTGAGCGGGTTTGGCACCGCCACCACAAAAATATTTGCGCGCCGCGCGGCAAGCACGCCATTGGGCGAATCTTCAAACACTACGGCGGAATCGTTTTGCACTGCGAGTCTTTCCAGCGCTTTCAGGTAAATATCGGGGTTGGGTTTTGTTCTGCCGGGCGCCACATCATCCGAACAGATGATGTCGTCAAAGTAATCAAAAATGCCCAGCCGTTTTGTGTGACCGTCCACCCATGCGTGCGAGGAACTTGAACCAATGGCGACTTTCAAGTTTTCTTTTTTCGCCGCTTCAATCATCTCCACCACGCCGGGCAGGATGGGCTTGGCGTGAATGACGGCATCCGCTTCGAGGCGGTAACGGGAACGGAGGTCAACAGGATTCAGCCTGCCCGAAGAAAGTTCCGCGAGGTGGGCGGCGGGGTCAAAGTTGGAAATGCCGTATCCGCCCACCGTTTTCGACCATTCCTCCACCGGCAGTTCAAATCCATGCTCGCGGTAAATGGCTTGCCACACTTCCACTTCGGGCGTTTCGGTATCCAAAATCAAACCGTCGAAATCAAATATCAACGCATGCAAGTTCATGGTTATGGAAACCTTCGCACAAAGTCCGCTATTGCTTCCCAAATTTTTAATTCGTCCGCTCCGGCGGTTTCTTCCAAAATTTTTCCGAGCATGGTTTTCATCACTTCAAAGTCGCGCTGCGCTTCAGGCACGGAATTGAAAAAGCGCGTGTGGTCAATTTTTCCGTAAATATGCGCGGAGACGGAGATAAACGTCTCGCCGCGTTTGAGCGTAACGCGCCCGCCGCGCGGATGTTCTTCATCCTGCAATATTACGCCGCCTTCCGTGCCAAGCGTGCCGATTGTTCTTCCGTCTTTGTATGCTGTCCAATCACTCATCTGTTTTTATCCTGCTAACGCGCGAAGGTTGAATGGTGGCGGCGGAAGGCAAAGCCCGCGCCGCCTGTTCCGCTTTGATTAATCGTCCCAAATGTTTGACCATCACCGCCTGCCGCGGCAGGGGCTGCGCGCCCAAATCTTCCAGCACGGGTTCAAGCCATGTTTGATACGAGCGCACGCACAGATAAATTTTTCTTCCGCGCCTGTCGGGCAAGTGCTTAATTAGCGTGGAAATTTTTTCTCCGGCGTTGTGTTCATCGGGGTGAATGAAAGGCGTCAGCACAATGCCATACACGCCCGCCGTTACGCTTGCGTAACATTTGAAATTTTCGGCGTGAACGAAACCCGCCGCGCGGCTGGGCGCAGGCTCAATGGGATGCAGCAGCGCGGGAACAATTTGATAATGCAGGTTTTGTACTGCGATTAAATCCAACGCGCGGGTTCTGCGCCAGCCCGAAGATTCAACGCGGGGGGAGTCTTCGGGCTGGTTTGATTCTACGCGGCTGATTTCGCCCGCATCCCAAATTCTTTGCCACGCATAAACGGAAAACCCCGCCGCGCGCAGCGCGGGGAAGATGCGGCTGTTTTCTTCCACTTCCGCCAGAACGTGAAAGGCATTCCACGCGCCCGCCTGCGCCGCCAGATGTTCAAATAACGCGGGCAGTTGCGCCTCGTCCAAATTGGATTGCGGCGCAAGATACAACAGTTTGGCAAATGAATCGCCGCGCGTGTGAATTACGCCGCCCATCAGCGGGGATTCTCCGCCTTGGGCAACCGCCGCGTATAAATGCCTGCGCGGGTTGACGTAAGCCAGCAAGCCCACCGCGCCCAGCGGACCGCCGCGCGTGAGCGCCCGCGCGTTATCCAACGTGAGAACGTCGTTGCGATAGCGGGTGATGAGCGGCAGGTCAAGAATATCAAGCGGGCGAATGGGCATTGGATTTGCGATTTACGATTGGCGGCTTGCGATTTGAGCAAAGTATTGGTGAAATCGCGTGTCGTCTGTCAGTTCGGGGTGAAAGGAGGTTGCCAGCAGGTTACCTTGCTGCGCGGCGACGATTCTGCCATCCGGCAGTTGGCTGAGGATTTTTGCACCGCCGCTGACCGATTCGATAATGGGGGCGCGGATGAAAACCGCGTGGTAGGGCTGTTCGGTTCCCGTCGCGCGCATGAGTTCTTCAATCTCCAAATCGGTTTCAAAGGAATCAATTTGTCTTCCAAACGCGTTGCGCTTTACTTTGATGTCCATCAAACCCAGCAAAGGCTGGTCGCGCCCAATGTCTTTGGAAAGGAAGATTGCGCCCGCGCAGGTGCCCCAAATTGCGCGGGTTTTTCCAAATTCTTTAAGCGGCTCCATCAAGTTGTATGCCACCGCAAGTTTGCCAATAGTGGTGGATTCGCCGCCGGGGATGATGAGACCGCTTAACCCTTCAAGGTGTTTGGGAAGGCGCACTTCAGCCGTTTCCACGCCGATTTTTTTCAGCATGGAGATGTGTTCGGAGAAGTCGCCTTGTAATGCTAAAACGCCTATTTTCATAGTTAGAGAATAGATAAGTGGATGAGTAGAGAAGTAGATGAGTAGAGAAGTAGATGAGTAGATGAATAGAGAAGTAGATGAATAGATGAATAGAGAAATCCCTAATATCTAATCCTCTAATCCTCTAATCCTCTAATCCTCTATTCCCTAATCCTCTTATTTACCATCCACGCTGGGCGATTTTGTCCGCTTCGGGCATTTGCGAAACATTGCGCCCGACCATTGCCTCGCCGAGATTTTTGCTCACTTCCGCGAGAATGGAGGCGTCTTGGTAGTGTGTGACTGCCTTGACGATTGCCTGCGCGCGTTTGGCGGGGTCTCCGCTTTTGAAAATGCCGGAGCCGACGAACACGCCGTCCATGCCGAGCTGCATCATCAACGCGGCGTCGGCTGGGGTGGCAACGCCGCCCGCCGCAAAGTTCACCACCGGCAGTCTGCCGAGTTCTTTGGTTTCTTTCACCAGTTCGTAGGGAGCGCCGTTGTTCTTGGCAAATGCCATCAATTCTTCATCGCTCATGGTGGTCAACTGACGGATTGCGCCCATAACGGCGCGGGCATGGCGCACGGCTTCCACCACGTCGCCTGTGCCAGCTTCGCCTTTGGTGCGAATCATCGCCGCGCCTTCGCCAATGCGGCGCAGCGCCTCGCCGATGTTGCGGCATCCGCACACAAACGGCACTTTGAAGTTGTGTTTCAAAATGTGATGTTCTTCATCCGCCGGGGTTAACACTTCGGATTCGTCAATGTAATCCACGCCGATGGCTTCCAAAATCTGCGCTTCAACAAAATGCCCAATGCGGCACTTTGCCATGACAGGAATGCTGACTGCATCCATGATTTTCAAAATCATCTCAGGGTCGGACATTCTTGCCACTCCGCCGTCGGCGCGAATATCGGCAGGGACGCGCTCCAGCGCCATCACCGCGCACGCGCCGGCGTCTTCAGCAATCTTTGCTTGTTCGGCGTTCACCACATCCATGATGACGCCGCCTTTTAACATTTGGGCTAAACCTTTCTTTTCGGTCCAGGTACCAGTCTTTGATTCCATTTCTTTTTTTACTCCTTCAAGTGATTACGCATCAAGTTTGCCCGCGCGCGGCGGGCGAAGTTGTATTTGATTGCGTGGGAATTCTACCAGAGAGCCTGCTGCTTTTTGCGTTTTATGCTCACAATCGCATCACGCAGTTCGGCGGCGGCAAGCGCCGGGTTTTGCGCGCGCGAAATGGCGCGCGAGACGGGCAGCAAAATGCCTTTGCCGTCTTCGCGCAAGCCAGCCTTGAGCGCAATTTCCAGCTCGCCGCCCTGCGCGCCAACCCCCGGCGAAAGAAACCACAAATCCGGCACGGCGGCGCGTATCATTTCCATAATCTGCGGGTG
Organism: Anaerolineales bacterium; assembly: GCA_034434265.1. GTDB lineage: Bacteria > Chloroflexota > Anaerolineae > Anaerolineales > Villigracilaceae > Villigracilis. The sequence continues at coordinate 6,107 of DAOTZP010000175.1, forward strand.
CGTTGCGCCCACCACAATGCCGACGTTGTTTTTCTCATTCCATTGCTGCGCCAGTTTTGCCACATAGACGTACAACGGCATGGGCATATCCGAACCCATGGGCATAACAAGCAGGTTTTGCAAATCCATCGAGCCGGCGTTGGATGTTTTACACAAGAGAAACACGCCTTTCTCTGAATTATGAAGGAACGGCTCGATGGAATCTTTCCCCAAATACGGGTTGAGCGTAATGCAATCCGCCTTTAAGTGGTCAAAAGCGGATTGGGCGTACGCTTCGGCGGTGGATGAAATATCGCCGCGTTTGGCGTCCAATATCACGGGGATTTTGGACCCCAGCCGCGCGGATTCTTCGTGGATGAATTCAATCAAGCTGGCGAGCGCTTTCCACCCCTCGGCGCCAAAGACTTCAAAAAATGCCGCGTTTGGTTTGAAGGCTGCGGCGTAGGGCGCGGTTTGCCGTACAAGATTCAGGCAGAAGCGTAAGGCTCCCTCCGCGCTTTTTTCGGGGAGGTCGGGCAGGTGGGGGTCGAGTCCAACGCAGAGCAGCGAGGCACTGTCATCGGCGCGTTTTTCAAGAAAAGAGAAAAAGGTTTCCATGTATATCCTTTTGATAAAAATAAAAGACCCGAGTTTTCTCGGGTCTGATTTTACTCAATAATCGTTCCTTGTTTGGTGTTGAAGATGAGCAGGGAATCCACCTCCCAATACATGCGCCAGATGTTTGCGCCATAGCCGCGGCATTCGGCGATGAGAAAATGTTCGGGGAGCGTATCGGGCAGCGAGCAAACCGGCGAAACGTAGGCGTTATCCGGCGAGACTGGCACGCTGCCATCGCGGGTGTTGATGAGGTTGGGCGTGGGAATGCAGTCCATGTACCATGAGCCGTTTCCATCGGGCAGGCGGCAGATGGATTTGTCTTCCTCTTTGATGACGATGTATTGATAGTTGTCGTATTCCTTGTTGTTGGGTCCAATCAGGCGGATGGTATCGCCGCCGTCGCCAAGCAGCAGTTTGGTTTCAAGCCCAAAGAAGAGCAGGCGCTGACCGGGCAGCAAGGTGACGGAGGGCAGGTTAAACGGGTCGGAGCCGCCGTTGGCGACATCATCCAGCCGCCAGCCTTTGAGGTTGATTTTATCCGTGCCAATGTTTTTGAGTTCGATAAATTCATCAAAGACATCCACGCGCCCATCGCGGTTCCAGTCATAGCCGGGGCGGGCAAGGATTTCATTGATGATAAGACGTCCTTCCAGCGAAGGGGTTGGCGTGCGCGCGCGGGTGGGGGTGCGCTGCGGGGTTGGGGTGCTGGTTACGTCAAATGCCCAGTTGGTTCTGCCGGGCGTTCCATAAATGGGTTCGTTGCCGCGGTCGCGCGCAGTGAAACTGTTTGCAGCGAAGGTGTTCCACTCCCACAGAGTATCGGAGGAGGTGTACAGCCTGTTTTCATAATTCTTATTGCGTTCCATCGTGGCATAGTTTGTGGTGTTGCCTGCGGGCCAGCCGCCGCCATCGGCATTGGCTTGGTCAATGGGCGCGCCGCTGCTGTCATAAAGAGTAATCTTTTCCCCGCTGTTGTTTAAGCCAAGCGAAGCAATTTGGTTAATGGTGACGCCCGGTTGAAATACTTCGGCATTGGCGGCAATGATGTAAAAACTCTGACCGGGCAAACTGACGTTTGGCAGGTTAATGCGTGTGATTGAAGACGAATAAGAATCCGAGATGCCCAAAGCCCAGCCGGAAAGGTTCACAGGCGAACTTCCGGGATTGTATAGTTCAATCCACTCATCGCTGCTGGATGATTTTGTGCCAGCCCAAGCGACTTCGCTGATGATGACGGATTTTGTGCGGGATACGGGCGAGACCGAGACGCTGGCGTCGTCATCTTCCGAAGTGGAGTTATCCTTTGGGGTTGAATCGGGGTCGGAAAGGTTGGAAGCCCAAATTTGGGCATAGCAGTTTTTTGTGCCGGGGTCAACCGCTCTGGCTTTAACTGTGAGCGTTTTGGTCGCATTTACGCTTAAGTTGCCCACATCCCATATCCCTGTGGTTTTGTTATATGTTCCGCCGCTATGGGTGCGGTAGGTCAAGCCGTCCGGCAGGAGAAATTTGACCTGCACGCCGGATGTGGGTTCATTTTCCGCGCCGGTATTGGAAACGGTAAGCGTAAAAATAACATCGGCGCCAAGGTCGGGGCGTGACGTATTCACAGATAAAGAAAGGTTGAGGTCGGTGGCGGGTTTGCCGTCATCATCATCTTCATTGCGGGAATTGTTGTTCGGCACGGAGTCCGGGTCTGTCACTGTGTTTGCGGAAACTTCAACCCAGTTGGCAACCAGCTGTCCATGCGTGGTGGTGGTGATGGTTAAAGTGACGGTTTCGTTATCAGGAATAGCGCCAATATCCCAAATTCCCGTGCTGCTTGTGTAGGTGGTGCCGGGGGAACTGCCATAAGAAACAAAGGTATAAACCGATGTAGAGGATGGCAGCGATGTTTTTACTTTAACGTTGGAAGCGTCATCAGGTCCATGATTTTTAACGGAAATGGTAAACACAGCGGTTCCGGAACTGGGCGTGCCGGTGGTGGTCACACTTTGGGTGAGCTGTAAATCTGCAATCGGGACTTCCGCGCTGGTTTCGTCGTCTTCCGTGCCTGTTTCGCCATTGCCGGGCGTGGAATCCGGGTCAAATTGATTGGACGACCAAATTTCGGCAAAATTGCGCGTGGAAGACCCGCTGGCGCGCACGCGGACATTAAGAGTCAACACAGCGGATGCGCCGTTGGCAAGCGAGCCAACCGTCCAAATGCCGTTGGATGGGTTGTACGACCCGCCGCTGTGGGAAATATACGTCAACCCGGCAGGCAGATGGTTTTTCACTTGCACGCCGGTTGCGGTATGCGGTCCATCGTTATTAATCGTAATCTTCAACACTGCCACGCCAGCCATTGAACTATGCCGCGTGATGGAGGTGGTTGATAGACGTAAATCCGCTTCGGTGCCGGTTAAAGGCGTGATAGTGACTGAGGCGGAAGAGGAAAGGTATTCGGTGGAATTCAGCGTGGCAGTGACGGTTTTGCTGCCGCTGGATGTGACTTGAACGGTCACGCGCAGGGTTTTTGTTTGCCCCACCGAAAGAGCGCCCGCGTTCCAAATTCCAGTGGCGGGGTTATACGCGCCGGAGGCATCGTCTGAAACATATACCAAACCGGAAAACGGAAAGACCAGCCCGGAAACCGTCACCCCGCTTGCGGCATAAGGATGCGTGGAGGGGTTGGATATTTGAAAGGTCAAAATAATATTATCCCCTACGGCGGGGGTGGCATTATTGACGGAGCCGGTAATATTCAAAGCCAGCGTGCCAAGAGGTATCAATTGTACGGAAGCGGAGTTATTGTCTGCATCCGGGTCCGCCCCAATCATGGAAGAAATTGAAACCGTGTTTGTTAATGTCATGGCGGACGTCACCTGCGCGGATAAAAGCATGGTTGTATTTGCGCCGCTGGCAAGGCTGGCAATTGCCCATGTGCCGCTTCCGCTGCCCACGCCGCCGGTGTCGGATACATAAGACAATCCGGGGGGCAGGTTAATGGCAACCTGTATGCCGCTCATATCGGATGGACCGTTATTGCTTAGCGTGATGGTAAAGTTCACCGTGTCGCCCACGCTGGGAGAGGTATCATCTACGGTTTGGGTAAGCGCAAGGTCGGCGCACGCTTGCGCGGGAGAGGAGGAATTTCGCGGAGCGCTTGGGTTGATTAATTCAAAGTCGGATGCGTTGTTGTTGTCATCCACACAGCCTGCCTGTTTTCGCTGATAGCTTCGGTCGGCTGTGCCGGATAAAGGAGCCAAGACGCTTCCTTCCTGATAGGCTGAGTTCACATGCGTTCCCACTGCATCAACCAGTGTTGTTTCATCGGGTAAAAATAAAGCAATGCCGCCTTCATCGGCAATGCTGCTGCTGTATGTTGCGTCTGCGGCGGTGGAGCCTGTGTAATTGCCGGCGCCTGAACGGGTAATAAGGTAATATCCGCCTGCGGGCAGGGATGCGGAGGGAATTGTAAAATGGTCTATTGGCGAGCCTGTATCGTTGGAACGGTAAATCTTCCACCCTGTTATATCTACCGTTGCGTTGGTTGGGTTGTAAAGCTCAATAAACTCATCGTTTGCGCCGCTTGGTCCGCGCGTGCGAAATTGGCTGATGACAATGTTGCTCGCGGCGGATGCCTGATTGGGCGCGGCTTGCGCGGAATCAATTCGCGGGGCGATAAACCCTGCCAGCAAGAGAAGGGCAGAAAGGGTGAAAAAAAACGCGCGTGAAAATTTCATCCAGTTCATAAAAACTCCGCAGCGGAATCAAAAGAAACGCGCGACATTCAATAAAAAGCGCGCGCAGCCTCCGCAATGCAAAGCAATTATACCCTTCCTGCCTCAAAATTTTGAATAGCGCGGCAGTAAGGGTTGTGCGCGTTTGATGTTGGGGTTTGTTGCGGTTGGTTAGCGCGGCTCAACCACCAGCTTGATGGCGGTGCGTACCTTGCCCTCGATTTCCACATCCACAAATTCGGGAATGCAGACAATGTTCACATTTTCGAGTTTAAGGTATCCTGTGGCAAGGGCAAGCGCCTTTAATGCCTGATTGACCGCGCCCGCGCCTATGGCTTGTACTTCCGCCCGTTTGTGTTCGCGGATAATTCCCGCGATTGCCCCGGCGACTGCAGAGGTACGGGAGTTGGCTGAAACTTTGATCATATCCATGATGGCAACCTCCCAAGGTTGTTTTTGAATGAGGGGACTGAACGACAAGCGCATTGTACAGGATTGGTTTAATAGATTCAAGATGTTTTTATAAATTTATATGGAATCGTAATAGTATTAGGGGATGTGTATAGTGTGGATAACTGAAGCGATACGCCAGATATGGGGCTTGCGGCGTTTTACCCCCCATCCCTTGGTTGAATTTATTTTTTTGTCATTTTACAACTTGTGGATGAATGCTGGATAATTTTATCCATCCGTTTTGGTAATTAATGACCACTTTCCATATATCGGGCTTGTGATGTAATACCCCCCATATATGGGGGTGTGGTCATTTTCTCCAAAAGCCAATCATAGAACATTTCTCCACATTAGCGCAATTTTTTCCACAGTTTTACCGTACTTATCCACAGTTTTGGGGGTTTCTTGGTAAATTTGTCTAATCATCACCCCCCAAATGTGGGTCATTTTTATAATATTTTCGTGTAGTATCTTCTGCAATTATAAAAATATGCTTGCAAAAACGCTTTATATGTAAAATACGCGCAAGGAGAACCAGCCATGCCAATTGAAGGAACACACAACTTGTGGGCGGACTTGCACCGCCCGGACGCAAAGCCGGAAGAAACGGTTTTTACCGTGTTTGGCGTTCCCTTTGACGGGCTTGCCAGCGCGCGAAAAGGCTCTGCGCTTGCGCCTGAAAAATTGCGCTTTTGGTCGCGCCAGCTCACCCCGTTTAGCGAGGACCGCACCTGTCTTTTGGATATGACCATTTGCGACCTTGGCGATATTGCCATTACCAACCCTGAACAGGATTATCCGTTAGTGCGGCAGCGCGTAGCAGCGCTGCCCAACATGCCGATTGTGCTGGGAGGCGACCATTCCATCACCATTCCTGTTTTTCAAGGGCAGCGCGAACGATATGCGGGCAAGCGGCTCGGCGTGCTATGGGTGGATGCCCACCCCGACCTGTGTGACTTTTTTGACGGTTCGCGCATTTCCCATGCCAATACCTTGCGCCGCGCGTTTGACTTTGGCATTGAGCCGCATGATGTGTGCGTCGTGGGCGTGCGCTCGTGGGAAGAGCAGGAACTTGACCTGATAGAAAACAGCGGCGTGCATGTTTATACTGCGGCGGATGTCGCTGAACGCGGCATTAAGCAAGTGGCGCAAAATGTGGTCAACATCCTTAAAGACTGCGATGCGGTTCACATCTCTTTTGATATTGACGGGCTGGACCCTTCCGCCGCG
>DAOTZP010000176.1:0-2856 GCA_034434265.1 Anaerolineales bacterium
CGGTATACCGCCGATGCCCATTCATCATTTGCTTCATGATAGGCGTTTCGCGCGGCTGCTTCCAGCCCGTCGGCTTCCGTGCCGTCCATTGCCAGCAGCGGCGTTTTGCCAAAGCCGCCCAGCGCAAGGCGCGTGCGTCCGCTGTTCCATTGGTGCAGCGCGGCGCAAATCAACGGTTTATCCGCCGGGGTTTTGGATACATATTCAAATGCAAATTTTGTATTAAGGGGGAACGTAATGGCAGTGACCAGTCCCTTGGGGCGGGTGAGCAGGTATTCGCTTATCCCGGCAATGTGTTGGCTGCCTGTCTCTGTATATTGGATTTTTGCATCCAGCGCAAGCAGCGCGGTGACAAAAGGCGACCTGCCATCGGATTCGATTAACGTCCCCGCGACGGTTGCCATATTGCGAATGTTGAGCGGCGCTTCCAACTTCAACGCGGATTTAACACCCGCCGGACATTCCGCGCTTTCGAGCAGTTGCTGCAGGGTGAGCGCCGCGCCGAGCTCCATATCGTTGCCTTTGCGGTCCAGCATGTTCAGCCCGAGGCGCTGCAAATCCACGACTTCCACGTCCGCGCTTGACAGGTGCGAAGCAAGGCGCGTACCGCCCCCAAGGGGCAGGGTGTTTGGGCGGGAGAGCAAGTTCAGGGCTTCTTCCAATGTTTGCGGGCGGTGATAGGCGGTAATCATCTGTTTCATCTCCAATTGCTTTAATTATACTTTGTCATGGCGCGGGCAGCGTCATCTTAAAACGAACCGCCAGCAGGCGCATGGTAAAAATAACCGCCGCTCCGCAAGAGGATGCGACAGGGACGCTGATATTCAGCCATGTGAGGGTAATGAAAACCCATGTGCCAATGAATGAGCAGGTGGCGTATAACTCGGCGCTGGAACGAAATATATCGGGGATGCGGTTGCACATTACATCGCGCAGCACGCCGCCAAAAATTCCCGTTACCACGCCCATCAATACTGCAACAATCGGCGGGATGTTTAATTGTAGAGCGTATGTTGCACCGAGGATGCTGAATATTCCCAGCCCGATTGCGTCTGCGATGAGGAGCAGCCATTTTGAAACGCGGTTGAGGCGGTAAAACGAAACGATGGCGGCGAGGAAGGTGACAACAGTCAGCCACGGGTCCGTGACCCAAAAAACGGGCGCGCGTCCCAGCAGCATATCGCGCATGGTCCCGCCCCCAAATGCGTTGATAAAGGCGATTGTGGTTGCGCCAACAATATCCATTTCATGTTTGCGGGCTTCCAGCGCGCCGGAAATGGCGGAGGCGGCAACTGCAATGTAGGTGAGCGCCAGCACTAAATTTTCCACGCTAATCCGGGTACACTTTCCAGCCCAATTCTTCCAGCCGCGAAGTGTCCAGCCTGTCCTGCGGCACGTCAATATGAATGGCGTTTGCTTCGGCAAGCAGTTCATTTGTTTCGTAGTCGTAAATCCCCGCCCATGCTTCGGCAAGTTTGCGCTTGCTTGCGCCCGCTTTTCCGATGATTTTTAGTTTCTTTCCAATTGGAACATTTTTGCGGTATTTGATTTCCAATTTTCCGGTGAACATAAAGCGCGGATGTTTCGGGTCGCTGCCCATTTGCGCGCGCCCGCTGATTTCATCCAAAATTGCCGCCACAATGCCGCCGTGCAGCACGCCGGGGTATCCTTGAAAGTGTTCCGGCGCGGTGTATTCGCTTTCCACAATTCCCGGCGCGGTTTCGTAAATATGCAGGCGCAAGCCCACGGGGTTTTCCACCCCGCAAATAAAGCAATGTCTTGAATTTGGTTGTTTGATTTTTTCCATGCGCGGATTATACTTCGACACATGACAAAAATTTTCATTACGCGGCAAATTCCGGAACGCGGGTTGAACCTCATCCGCGAACATTTTCCCAACCCCGATGTTTGGCAGCATGAACTTCCGCCTTCCCGCGCGCATCTCATCGAGCGGGCGCGCGGCGCGAATGGCTTGCTTTGTCTGCTCACCGATACGATTGACGGCGATGTGATGGACGCCATCGGCGCGCAGTTGAAAGTGATTAGCAGCATGTCCGTCGGCGTGGACCATATTGACTTGCAGGCTGCGGCTGCGCGCGGCATTCAAGTCGGCAATACGCCCGGCGTATTAACGGACGCCACCGCCGACCAAACTTTTGCCCTGATGCTTGCCGCCGCGCGGCGGATTGTTGAAGGCGAGCGTTTTCTTAAAGCCGGAAAATGGGTTACATGGCATCCAAATCTTTTACTCGGCGCGGATGTAAGCGGCGCGACGCTGGGGATTGTTGGCTTTGGCAGAATTGGGCAGGCGGTTGCCAAACGCGCGCAAGGGTTTGATATGCGCGTTTTGTATTACAGCCCAAACGCAAAGCCTGCTTATGGCGCTTTGCAAGTTGATTTGGATACGCTGCTGCGCGAATCGGATTTTATTTCAATCAATGTGCCATTAATGCCCGGCACCAAACACCTTGTGAATGCGGAGTTTTTATCCAAAATGAAATCAAACGCGGTGTTGGTGAATACCGCGCGCGGCGGAGTGCTTGACCAAACCGCGTTGTATCACGCGCTTAAATCAGGACGCATTTTCGCCGCCGCGCTTGATGTGACCGACCCGGAGCCGCTTCCGCTTGATTCTCCGCTGCTTGAGTTGGAAAATTGCATCATTGTTCCGCATTTGGGCAGCGCCAGCAAAAAAACACGCGACATGATGTCCCTGCTTGCCGCGCAGAACTTAATTGCGGGCTTAAAAGGCGAGCCTTTGCCAAACCCCGCCCGTTAATTTTTTTGGAGACGAATGATAAAAAGTTTTAGAGAAACATACAACCAATTTCCGCGCGTATTTTGGGTGGTGGTTGG
>DAOTZP010000177.1:0-1782 GCA_034434265.1 Anaerolineales bacterium
ACGGAGAAATTCATTAAAAACTCTGCGCCCTCTGCACATCGGCGGTTCAAAACAGGCAACATCCTTCTTCCCTTTTGAAGGCGGCAACTTGCGTTAATTATTCAGGAGTTTTCATGAGTTTTGAATTTATTCTTCGCATTATTGGCATGATTGTGCTGGCAATTGCCGGGGGATACTGGGGGGCGGATATTTCCAAATACACGGCAGACGCAATGAGAACAACAATTGTCTTCGGGCTGGTGGGCGCGCTGACGGGATTGATTCTCACCCCGTATTTCACCACCCGCCCTGTCAAGCAAATCCGCTCCACGCTCAGCCGTCTGACGGCGGAAAGTTTGTTCGCCGCCATGTCCGGTTTGATTTTTGGAATGCTTGCCGCTGCGCTGCTGGCGTTTCCGCTTTCTTTGCTGCCGCATCCGCTGGGACAGATTTTGCCATTCATCGGCGTTTTGTTATTTTCCTACTTTGGGGTGACAATTTTCATGATGCGTCAGGGCGATATTATGGGCGTCATCTCCTCCATTTTTGGACGCGGAGACAATGGCGGCGGGTCTTCCTCTTCGTGGAGCAACTTGAACCGCACGATTTTGCTCGATACCAGCGTCATCATTGACGGGCGTGTGGCGGATATTGCCAAAACCGGATTTTTGCCCGGCACGCTTTTAATTCCCCGTTTTGTGTTGAACGAATTGCAATACATCGCCGATTCGCCGGATGGAATGCGGCGTCAGCGCGGCAGGCGCGGCATGGAAGTGCTGGGCGAACTGCAAAAACTGCAAAATGTTCTTGTGCGTATTTCAGATATTAACGTGGACGGCGTGCGCGAAGTGGATGACAAACTGGTGGTGCTGGGCAAACAGCTCAAATGTCCCATTTTGACCAACGATTACAACCTCAACCGCGTGGCGGAATTGCAAGGCGTAACGGTGCTGAACATCAACGAGCTGGCAAACGCGGTCAAATCGGTTGTACTGCCGGGGGAAACCTTGCGTATCAACGTGATGCAGGAAGGCAAGGAACACGGTCAGGGCGTGGGGTATATGGATGACGGCACGATGGTCGTTGTGGAAAACGGACGCGACTACATCGGCGAATATGTGGAAGTGAGCATCACCAAAGTTTTACAAACCGCCGCCGGACGTATGATTTTTGGACGGGTGGAGGAAGAAAACAACCACAACCGAAAGAAAAAGTAAAGCAAAAAATAGTAGCTGCCAGCCTCCACCTTACCCCTCTCCCTTTGGGGGAAGGAATTCATGTGAAATCTTTTTTTACGGAGTGGCAGTTACGCTTCTTCGGGATGACGTTTGATATATTTATCCACAAACCAACAAAGCGATTGCACGGCGAGCTTGTGTTCGCGGGCATACGCCAGCCCGGCTTTGACTAACATGCTGCCAATGCCGCGCCCTTCCAATTCTTTTGGAACGCCGGTATGTGTGAATGTGATTGTCTCACCTGTGATGAAATAATCCAGCACGGCGGTATGCGAACCAATCGTCACTTCAAACCGATGGTGGGCGGGGTTGTGAATCACGCGGTAATCAGTCTTCATGCGGCTTTCTTTCTCGCAATCACGGCGATATATTCCATGAGAATTTTCAGCCCGGCAAACACCGTCGCTTCGGATGGGTCAAGCGGGGGGGCAATTTCCACCAAGTCCAACCCAACCAGCGGAAGAGGCTGCGCGGCTTTGATGAGGGTGATGGCTTCGCGGGCGGTCAAGCCGCCGTATTCGGGCGTGCCGGTTCCCGGCGCGGCGGAAGGGTCCAGCCCGTCAAT
>DAOTZP010000178.1:0-1535 GCA_034434265.1 Anaerolineales bacterium
ACTCATTCAAACACAAGACTTGCCGCCCGTGTACGAGGAAAACTCCTGCCTGTATCTCTTCACCCGCCAAAACCTGCTCCGCAAACGCCACCGCATCGGCGACGCCCCGCTCATGTTTCCCGTTGATAAAGATGAAGCGTGGGATATTGACGAAGAACTCGATTTTGCCATCAGCGACTTTCTCATGCGGCGAAGGGGATAAACGATGAACAAAAAATTGACTCTCCGGCAGGATATTCTGCTCATTTCCGTAGTAGCCGCCATTGCTTATCTGCCGCTTGCGCGTCAAATCGGCTACATGGTGGATGACTGGTATCTGATGTATGACATGCAAGTCAAAGGTCCCGCCTACTTTCACGAAATCTTTGGCATAGACAGACCCGGACGCGCGTTTCTCATGATTCCGCTCTTTCAAATATTTGGGTTTGAGCCGCTGGGCTACCATATCAGCGCGTTTCTTTTTCGCCTGTTGGGCGGCATCTCGCTGCTGTGGACGCTGCAAAATTTATGGAACGAGCGAAATTTTTTTACCACCGCAGCCGCAATTCTTTTTACCGTTTATCCGGGCTTTCTTTCCATGCCCAATGCCATTGATTATCAATCGCATATCTTCGGGCTGTTCCTTGCCATCCTTTCCATCGGGCTGACCGTTCAATCCATCATCGCCTGCGGGCGCAAAAAAAAGACAACCTTTGCCATTGCAGCCATTCTCACAGGCTGGGGGTACCTGAGTCAAATGGAATACTTCATCGGCATCGAAGTTTTCCGTTTTTCAGCCATTGTCCTTTTGCTGTGGCGCGAAGAAAAATCAACGCGGGAAAAAGCAAAAAAAATTCTGCTTGCAAGCCTTCCCTTTCTCTTAATTGCCATAGGTTTTTTAACATGGCGGCTGTTCTTCTTTGAATCAGAAAGAAAAGCAACCGATATCAGCGCGCAGACGCTGCAAGTCCTTGTCTCGCCAATGACCGCGCTGTGGTGGTTAAACTACCTCATGCAGGACTTCTTCACCGTTACATTCACAGCATGGGGGCTGCCTTTATATCAACTGGCGTTTCCCATGAGGTTAAGAGACATGGCAGCCGCAGCAGCATGGTCGGCTGGCGCGGTATTTCTGCTTGCGCTTGTCATGCAATGGAAAGGAAAAGCAGCCGAAGCCGCTCCCCGACAGATTTCAACCCGCCACGCGCGCGAAACCCTCCTTCTCGGATTCATCAGCATGGCAGGCGGATTGCTGCCCGTCATCCTTGTCAACCGCCATGTCATCCTGCCGGATTACTCGCGCTATTCCCTGATTGCATCCATTGGCGCAGCCATCCTGCTTGCGCTCGTTCTTGAGCAAATCCGCGAGCGCAGCGCGCAAATCACGCTTTTGGCGTGTTTTGTGTTCATTGCGGTAATGACGCATTACGGAAACGCAGTCCGCCACGCAGCCGAAACACAAGCGACCAGAAACTTTTGGTGGCAAGTCGCATGGCGCGCGCCCAGCATCCGCCCGGGGACCACTCTAATTGCATCGTATCCAAACAGCCCGTTAA
>DAOTZP010000179.1:0-1575 GCA_034434265.1 Anaerolineales bacterium
CGCGGCGGGCTGCGCTGTGGCGAATTCGCCCTGCTCGTAAAACGCTTGCAGCCGCGTCAGCAACCCTTTTCCCATGCCGCGAACTTTCAGGCAGTCATCCACCGTGTCGAACGGTCTTGCGGAAATCATATTGCCCGCCAGCATGTGTGTAATGCCCGGAACTTTTGTTAAGGTTTCAAGCTCGACGGTGTTCAAAAAATGTAAAAAGTCGCTCATTTGCACCTCTTCTTGCTTTGATTGTATCACCATGCCTCACGGTATAATCACAAAATGATTTATCTTGATTATGCCGCCACCACCCCCGTTGACCCGCGCGTGCTGGACGCGATGCTCCCCTTCTTCCGCGAATCGTTTGGCAACCCGTCATCCATTCACCGCTTGGGGCAAAAAGCCGAAGCCGCTGTGGAAGAATCGCGCGCGACCGTCGCCTCGATTTTGGGCTGCCGCGCCGATGAAATCATCTTCACCTCATGCGGTTCAGAATCCGACAACCTCGCGCTGCGCGGAGCAGCCTTCGGGCGGAGAGAGTCCGGCATGGCGAAATGGATTCTCACCGCAAAGACCGAGCATCATGCCGTGAGCAAAACCGCCATGCAATTGCAAAAGGAATACGGCTTTGCCCTCGAATGGCTGGATGTGGATGAATACGGCGGCGTGACTCCCGACGCGCTGCAAAAAGCAATTTGCGGCGAAACCGCGCTCGCTTCGGTGATGTATGCCAACAACGAAATCGGAACGATTAACCCGATTGCCGACCTTGCTCAAATTGCAAAGCGGCATAACGTCCTCTTTCACACGGACGCGGTGCAAGCCGCCGCGTATTTGGATGTGAACGCTGCCAAACTCGGCGCGGATTTAATTTCACTCGGCGGGCATAAGTTTTACGGACCCAAAGGCGTGGGCGCGCTATACGTCCGCAAGGGCGTAAAACTTCTTCCGCACAACACGGGCGGCGGGCAGGAATTCGGTCTGCGGGCGGGGACGCAAAACGTGCCGTACATTGTCGGCTTTGCAAAAGCGCTGCAACTCGCCGCCGAAGAACGCGAAATGCGAATCGCCCATGTTCAACCGCTGCGCGACCAAATCATCGGGCGCGTGCTGGAAGAAATTCCCGACTCAAAGTTAACCGGTCATCCCGAAAAGCGGCTGCCCAATCACGCTTCCTTTGTTTTCAAAGATGTGGATGGCAACCTGCTGCTGCAACTGCTCGACGCGGCGGGCTTTGCCTGCTCTTCCGGCTCGGCCTGCAAAACCGGCAACCCCGAACCAAGCGAGGTCATCTCGGAACTTGGCTTTTCGCGCGCGTGGGCGCTCGGCTCGCTGCGCGTGACTCTCGGCATGGATTCCACTCCCGAACAGGTCGAATCTTTCTTGAAAACGCTTCCTTCGCTGGTGGAAAAGGCAAGGATGTTAAGGTTAAACCATGATGAACGGTGATAAACGGAGATGAAAAATAGAGAAACTGTAACAGGAGGATTCTTTTGACTGATACGGAGTTAAATAACGCAAGTTGACGCCTTCAAAAGGAAAGAAGGATGTTGCCTGTTTTGAACCGCCGAGACGCAGAGGGCGCAG
>DAOTZP010000180.1:0-7875 GCA_034434265.1 Anaerolineales bacterium
TTGTTGCAGGGTTTGTATTTTGCCATTCGGGTCTCCTCTACCTGATATAACCCCGTTTTTTTAAGGTGGATTCGCCCCTTTTTTCGACAGTTTCAACCTTCGTGATTAAGCGTTTTCGCCAGATTCGAGGCTTCGCGCGTTTTTCCAAGACCGCTTTTTCCGCACACCAGCAGAGCGCGTTTCTCATGCAGCAAGCTTTCCATTTCGCTGCGGATGTTACGGTTGGGCAGGCGATCTCTGTATGGAATGCGGCGGTCGTTCAGAGGCGAATCCTGCGGGTCGGGCATGGTAACCGCCAGAACGTCGCTGCCGGGTTTCAAAATGATAAACGGGTGTTCCGCGTTGCGATGTTGGCGTTCCCGCCTTGCCTTAAAAAGCCGCGCCGCTGCCCAAAGCGGTCAATACCGAGCCGAAAATCCATTCTATGTGTTCGCCTATCCATGCGAAAAGCGCGTCCATCTTATCCTCTGACTTGTGATGATGTGGGAGTATTTTAACCGCTTTTCGGTTTTGAGTTTGAGCGGGTGTTGTCAGCGGATGGGAACGGATGCGCGGATGTCGTAAGCGGACTCTGTCGCAGAGTCACGGACGGGAACGGACTTCTCAGCCTTTGTCCCTGCCTGTCTTAACTACATCGTAAACAAAGTCTTTGAAAGTTTTTTCCTTAAGATTGTCATTTCGAGCGACAGCGACATTGTACCCGTAGGGTAGAAATCTTTACGATTGTCTCAAAGGCCCTTCGCTGTGTCCAGGGTGACGTCTCACGGAGAATGAAAAACTTATTTTACAGAGTAATTAGCGTTTTACCTGTAGAGCAAGTCTCCGGCTTGCGAGGCAAATCAAAGGTTTGCGCTACAGGCTGCCCCGAAAAAATATTCCACATCCTGATTATCCCATTCAAAATACAAATGATAAAATTGCGACTCATATATTTCTCTATTTTTTTCATTCAACGGGACATTTCATGGAAATTGTTAAATTCTCCGACTTGCAAGGAAAATCAAAAATCATACGGGCAAAAGAAATTGAAATTGAACTGTCCGAGCAGCCCGTCAAATATTACCGGCATGGATGGCAGTCCTGGTCGCTGGCGGCGTGGACGGATTTAACTCCCCTGCCTGTGCAGAAGCCCTCCATTTTTCATCCGCTGCATGTGGATGTGGAGCGGGTGCACAAACAAAACCCGCATGGTTCATGGGTGGGCGCGGCGGAATTCGCGGATGGCGGCATTTTATTGCTTGGCGCGCTCAGCCTCGACACCCACGTTTCGCTCGCGGAAAAAGTCATGCGCGGAGAAAGCGACGCGGCTGACGGCGAGTGGTTTGCCGCCTATGGACGCGAAAAAACCGTTTTCCAAGAATATGTCCGCGAGCTGGAAATTCGATTCCAAAAAACAAAATACAAAAACGCGCCGCGCGTATGGTGCTCATGGTACAGCTTATACACCGAGATTGACGAAGAAATTCTCTTTCGCGTTTTCGACGAGCTGGGAGACCTGCCTTTTGACGTGCTGCAAGTGGATGACGGCTGGCAAAAAAACATCGGCGATTGGGAAGTCAATGAAAAATTTCCATCGGGCATGAATGCGCTGGCGCAAAAAATAAAATCCACCGGCAGAACTGCGGGGTTATGGCTTGCGCCGTTAATTGCCGCCAAGTCGTCCAAACTGTTTCGTGAACATGCGGATTGGTTTTTGCGTGATGAAAAAGGGCGGCTTGTTTCGGCGGGATTCAACTGGGGCGAACATCTTTACGCGCTTGACACCACGCGCCCGGAAGTGATTGCATGGCTGACAGCGTTAATGAAGCAAGCGCGCGAGTGGGGTTTTGATTACTTAAAATTGGATTTTTTATACGCGGGCGCATTGAAAGGCAAGAGGTATAAAGATATGCCGCGCGAAGCCGCCTACCGCGAATCGCTGCGCGTGATGCGCGAAGCAATGGGCGCGGATGCGTTCTTCCTCACCTGCGGCACGCCGATTTTTCCCGCGCTGGGTTTATGCGACGCCATGCGCGTCGGTCCCGATGTTTCACGCGAGTGGGAAAAACACCGCGATGCGGTGCTATTCTACAATCCATCCATTCCCTCCACCCGCAACGCCATCCGCACTTCCTTAAATCGTTTTTGGTTAAATCCGCTGCTGCACATTGACCCCGATGTTGTGTATTTTGAATCAAAAGAAAATATGCTGACCAGCGGGCAAAAAAAATTACTGCAAGACCTTGCGCTAATTTTCAATTTCAAAGCGACTTCGGATTTGCCCCAATGGATGACCAGCGCGGAGCGTGAATTGCTTCGGGAGTTTTTGAATTTCAACCCCAAAATTGAGCAAAAAAGCAGGTATGAGTTTTTAATAGACAACCGTGTGGTCAATTTCACATCCGCAATGGAACTGCCGCCGCCGCCGCGTGGATTGTTAAACGTATGGGCTGGGCTGCTCAGCTGGCTGGGCAGCCAGCCTTTTGTCCTTCGGATATTCAAAAAGATGGATGACAACGCGCTTAAGAAAAGAAGAGCCAGTCTTGATAAATAGACTCAAAAAATTTTCACATTGAACGATTGCCAATAGGCAGCCGCAGCCTGTGATTGCCGGGCTTTGCTCTTAAAACAAACCCACCCGCGGCTATTTAAGTTCGGGGTGGGTCATGTTTTTTAATACAAGAACATTCTTACAAAGCGGATGGTTTGTTCCCGCGCAGCAAAGACCATATTAACAGAATGAGCAGCGCAAATAAAATCAAGCCCGAAACAATAAGAATAGGCGTGAGCCATGAAGGCTGTGCAAGGGGCGGGGTTTCTTCTGCGGCAGAGATGGGAGTCGTTACCACCGGAACTGTTCCCGGCAGCTGCCCAACTACGGAAGAGAAGGATGACATGCCGCCAACAACAACTTGCGTTCCGTTGGTGATGACAAAGGTCCCCCCAAGCTGGCGAATCAACGCAGATACAGTCAGCGCGTCACCGGCAAGCGTCACCCCGGTTTGATTATTCCCGGAAACGACCAAAATCATCTCCTCCGAGTTGAAAGGCGAGGCAAGCAATTCAAGATACCCGACGCTTACGCCGGGGGGAATGCGGTACACAACCTGCATTTGCGCTTCGCTGGCTGTTTGAGTGGCGAAATCGAAAGGCGCGGGCAGAGACTCATTGATTGTTTCAAGAAAAGGCAGGGTGGAAGGCGCGCCAATTACAATCAAAGACCGCTGCGACAATATCTCCTTCGGCACATTATCGGCATAAGCGGCGGACAGATTGGCAAAGCGCAAGTTGGCTGCATCGCCAAGAAGAAAGGCAAGCGCGCCCGCAATGCGCCAGTCGGAAGGAGATTTTTGCGGAAGCAGGAAAGCAATATTTGCCAAGTCGCTGCTTGTAACAAACATATCCGGGTGCAGGGATAAATCGGCGGGTTTTTGCAGCAATGCCGTTTCATCAAACGGCACGGCGGGCAGGTGAATTTTTGTCTGGTCTGAAATAAGCAGCCAGGGGTTGGCAATGCCCGCAGTTTCGCATGACTGCATGGAAGGCAAAGACGCGGTGACGCGAAGAATATTTTCGCCAAAGCGCAGTGTACCGGCAGGGAATGGAATCCGCAAAGTTGTCACTTGCTCCGATTCTTTGCGAAACAAGGTTCCGGTAATCACTTCCCTGTTCAAATCCACTGTGAAGGAAAAGGAGCCGTAGTAAGGCAAACCTGAATGATAGTAAACCAAATCCACATAGGCGTCTTTTGAAACCGCCTGCTGTTGCGAGGCGTAAAAAGCATAGTCCACAGAAAATATGCCCACCCCGGAAAGCGTGCGGGTGGAGTACCCCAGATTTTCAAAAGTAAAATCTTCTGCGGAAGGCGGCGTTGCGGCAGCCAGCGGTTGTATTTTGGAAATATACGAAAGCGCGGGGTTATCCTGAACAAATATTTCACCGGAACTGACAGCCTGCGCGGCTTTCATCACTGCCGCGCCGGAATTACCGCTGACGAGCATCACCGCTTTGCTGATATTCCAAGGGGAAACTGCAACTTCAAGCACGCCGTCTTCTTCCGCGCCAGCCAGCATGTTTTCAAATTGTTGATTGACAACTTTTAATGGAAAATCAACTTCCGAAAGAAATTGAAAACCGCCGGGCATACCGACAAAAATCAGATGGTGATTTTTTAAGTCCTCAAATGTCAGTTGGTTTTCGGTGGCGATTTGAATATCATAATCGCCGCCAACCATTGCGCCAAAACCGGCCATTAAGTTTAATGCCGCCTGTATTTCCAACACATCGGGAGATTCGGAAAGCACAACCCGCGCGCTGTCCGCAACAAAAGAGTTATACAAGTAAAACGGATAAGGCAGTTTGGAAAGATTCAATTCAGGGGCGGCAACCTGATATGGCAGGTCAAAAAATGAGGTGTTGCGAATCGTCACCATGGAAGTAATATCGGCGGCACAGCTGAATTGAGCGGACAGGGAAATTGACAACAAATGACTGCCGTCGGTTTGGTCAGAAATTAACGCTTCGGGGGGAATTTTCAGGCGGACGGTGTTATATCCAATTTGGGATAAGGGGATGGAGCCAATGGAAACTGAATTTAAGGAAACCAGCAGGCTTCCACCATATAAATCGGATTCGCCGACAATCGCGCGCGCATCCAAACCGTTGATGACAAGGTCGTAGTGAAGTTCAATCTCGCCGCCGGGCTGCAATTGCCAGCCAAAAGGCACATTAAAGCGGATTTTGGTGGATGCAATCGGGCTGATTAATTCGGCAGATGGATACCCCAGATATTCAAAAGAAACTGAAACGCGCTGCTCCGCTTCGCTTTGTATGTCAGCATCCGGGCGCAGATTCATTGCGCGCGCGGAAAGGGGGGAAAGCAAAATCAACGCCAATATTCCCAGATTGATGTATATTTTCATTTTCATGGCAAACTCCATTTGTTAAACGGCGCGCATTTTTACGCGGCGCCAAAGCAAGGCAAGCCACACGCCAAAAAGCAAGCCAGCCAACGCAGCCAAAGCTGCTTCGTGATACGGCTGCGGAAAATAATAATCTTTTGGAATCGCCGCCCGCTCGATAAATTCAATATCGTAAAAAGGATAAAAACCTCGAATCACGTCCATGCCATGCTGACCGATGCTGTTCAAAAGCGCGGCGGCGGTTTCGGGGTTTGGTCCCGTCAACTGAAGCGTGATTGTATTTTCTTCGGGATTGGCGACGGCAAAATTTTGATATTGCTCAAAATCATCAGGGTTTTGAAGCAGCAATTCCAGCGTTTGGCTTTTCACTTGATAACTGCCCAGAATATCCGCGTATTTGGACAAGGTTTCGCCCGCATCGGGCAGATTCTCTTCGCCTTGATATTGCGGTTTCAGCGCAACAAGGAATTTACCGAAAGCCTGATACTTCGGCTGGGCATAATAAAAAGAGTAAACGAAAGAGCCGTTCATTCCAATCAGCAAAAACAAAAGGGGGAACGCCCATCCGCGGCGAAGGGATGAGAGAAAGAAATGCAGAGATTGTGTTTTTTGAGAGGCGGGCATTAACAGAAAACGCAGAAACGCGCCCGCCCAGCAAACGCCGGTGACTGTAAATAAAATTAAGAGGGGCTGCCAGTTTTGAGCGTATAAAAACGCCTGCGCAATCAGGGCGTTTGCCGCAATGCTTAAGGCGGCAATCAAAAAAAAACGGGTAAACAAGTCTTTGACGGGAATAAAATGCGAAAAGAGCAAAGCTGGGCAGAACAATAAAAAGCAAAAAACCAGAACGGGACGCAGCGCATTGTCCCATTCCTGCAAAACAGACAAGGGGGGCAAGAGGCTGAAAAAGAGAATGAGAACCTCTTTATCGGCTTTTAGAAACTCAAAAATTTGGCGTGGGTTGTTCATTTTTCCTTCATGGCAAAAATCACCGCGTCTTCATTTGAAAAGACGATTTCAAACATATCCGACTTTGAAAGTTCATCGCGCATCTTAACCAGCGCGCCGGAAGGCATGACGCCGACTTCCTCCGTGTAAATGATTTGGCTGCGGGTAATCAAAAAATATGAATGGCGGTAACGGCTGCTGTTGGAGAGCCACTCGCTTAATACCGAGACCGGGTCGGCAACAATGGCATCGTGGGAATCTTCGCGGTCAATGGGGGTGTAGGTGAAAAAGTCGTAGTGCAAAAACTGGGCGGGATAATTGCGCGAGCCCTCCACCAGAAGCGAATCGGGCAGGGCATGGCGGTACAAATAGCGCGCCGCTTCCAACTCCGCTTTTGTAAAACAATATTGACGGTCTTTGCCGTTGTAAGCGAATAAAAACGCAAGAAGCATGACTGCGCTCAAACAAAAGACAACCAACGCTGAAGGGAAAAAATCGCGGAGCGATTTGCGGTCCGGCAGAACGGCGCAGGCAGCCAAAAAAGAGAAGTAAGGCAGGCAAAAAAAGTAAACGCGAAACAAGGCTTCTCCGCCATAGTCGTTTAAGAACAGCACAATCATGGGCGCCGCCATGAGCAGAATGACAAGAAAGTCAATTTTTCCTTTACGCATTCTTTGAAAAACGCCAAAACCAGCCAGCAAGCCAATAAACGCGCTTAAGCCGCGCCCCATCCAGGAGACCACCACCTGCCCGGAGCTAATTTTTGTCACATCCACCAGACTGGAACTGACGGTTTGCTGGACGTTGCCAAAAGATTCAATAGTGGAGGCGATGACTTCGCGCTCGTAAGAACGGGCGGGAAAAGCCAGCCAAAGCAGAATCATTGCCAGCATCCACAAGGGAAGCGCGCGCCAGCGGGAAAAGCGAAATAATATAAACAGTAAGGCGGCGGTAAATCCCATAAACGGGGTCAGTTGATGAGAAGAGACGATTGCGCCAAAAATAATCAGGATGATGACGCCAAGCGCAGCCGCAGGCTGGGATGCAATGGCGGGGTCATGCAAAAGCAGCGGAATACGTAAACGCGCGAGGAATGCAACCCAACGGGAAGGCAGCCGAAGCGCGCCGGCAAACCGCGAAAGGTTTTTCGAGAGAAAATCGCCCGAAAGCATTTGTGAAGAAGGAAAGCCGTATAAGATAAGAAAAAGAACGCCAAACAGCATGAAGTAAGTCATGGCTTGCGGCGAAAAATAATCCTGCCCGACCCAATTAGTGAGCAAAAAGAACCATACGCCAAGCCATTGCAAATGACGGTCGGAGGTGAACAAGCGGAAGAGGGAAAGGATTCCAAGCGCAAAAAATATCTCAAAAAACACCGGCGCCCACCCGGCGTACATATCGGCGCTGGCAAAACCCGATAACTGCGTCAAAAGTGCGTTAAAGGCAAAAAAGCCGGGCCAGTTATGGTACACGGGCAAAATGGCAACTTGCGGATTAACCGCGCCATGCCGCATGATGTAATCAACAATGCCGACATGCTTCCACGCCCATGAATAGCGCATGGTGTCAAATACAAAATATGGCGTGCCATGCAGCATGAAAATTAACAACAAAACATACGCGGCGAAGATAACATCCGGCGCATCTTTGCGAAAATAAAGGCTTGCAAAACCCGCCAGCAGCAAAACATAAGCAACAACAATGAGCGAAGGAAACAGCGAAGCAAACCCCCAATCTTCCATTTTGCGAATATCAAACTGTTCAAGGGATAAACGCCATAACAGCCCGGAAGTTAGCAGGAAGAGCCAAGGATTAAACAAAAGTCCATCAATGAATCGGGCTAATTTATCTTTAAAAAGTGAAAAAGGTATGGTCATACCGACCTTAACGCCGCAGGGTGGAAGCGGCTTGCCTGCACACACCTTTCAAAATTGAAAGGTCAATATTAGTATAAGACTTTATACGCTGAAAAGCAAGCAAAAAGCAAAACTGGGTTAAATACTGCGCGCCCCGCGCAAGGCGCGGG
>DAOTZP010000181.1:0-8073 GCA_034434265.1 Anaerolineales bacterium
TTAACATCAGTTCGGGATAGCAAAAAAGATAAATTTTCACCGCCGAGACGCGGAGGGCGCAGAGTCTTTCTTGTTATGTTTTTCTCCGCGAATTATGAGGTGAAAAAATTCTTATCTCGAATTCACGTTTTTTATCGGCTTCCGCAATTCAAATTTGGAAGCGGCTGCAACAATATCATTCCAATCTCCAATTACCAATTACCAAACCTACGGCTGCTGAATCTCCGCCGCCCTTAACGTATTCGCCATCAGCATCGCAATCGTCATCGGACCGACTCCGCCGGGGACGGGGGTGATGAAGCCCGCCACTTCCTTCGCCTCCTCAAAGTTCACGTCGCCGACAAGTTTTTGCAGCGGCTTGCCCGTCTTTTGGCTAATCATTTGATTGCCGTCCGCGTCCAGTTTGGGAACGCCGTTAATGCCCACGTCAATCACCGCCGCGCCGGGCTTAAGCCAGTCACCGCGCACCATCTCCGCGCGCCCAATCGCCGCGATGACAATATCCGCCTGACGTAACACGGCGGGAATATCCTTCGTGCGCGAGTGAACAACAGTGACGGTTGCATCCTCTTTGACGAGCAGCAGCGCGGCAGGCATTCCGACAATGTTGGAACGTCCCAACACAACGGCATTCGCGCCCTTAATTTGCACGCCCGCTTCTTTCAAAAGATAAATGCAGCCGTAAGGCGTGCAGGGAACAAACAACGGCTCGCGCCCTTTTTGCGCCAACCGCCCCAAATTGATTGGAGAAAAACCATCCACATCTTTTTCAATGCTGATGAGCGAAAGAATCCGTTCCTCATCCAAATGCGCGGGCAACGGAAGTTGAACCAAAATGCCGTGAACTTTCGGGTCTGCGTTCAGTTCTTTTATAAGATTTTCAAGGTCTTCCTGTGTAACATCCGCAGGGACGGGATGATGAAACGAAGTCATGCCAAGTTCCGCGCAGGCTTTTTGCTTCATGCTGACATACGTCGCGGAATCGATTCGCTCGCCGACCAGCACAGTCGCCAAGCCGGGCTGCGATTTGCCCGCCGCAATTCGTTTTGCCACCTTGTCTTTCACTTCATCGCGGACTTTTTGCGCGATGGCAGTTCCGTCAATTATTTGAGCAGTCATGGGCATATCTCCTATTTATTTGTGAATTTATGCGCGAATTATACAACCCGCCTGACGTTTACGAAAGTGACGAGTGTCTTAATTTTTTACAATCTCGCCTTTCAAACTTTCGCCATCGAGCGCAATCAGCCTGACCTTGTCCATTTCGTTCCAGCGCGGCGCGGAAGAAAGCGCCCTGACGCGCAAGTAATTTTCCGTCCAGCCTTCCATTTGCCAGCCCCACTCCCCCAGTTCGCTGACTGCTTCCCATAACACGGTGGATGTTTTGCCAACAAACTTCCCGCGATACGCGCGCGCGGATTCATCCAACGCCTGACGCAAGATGGCATTGCGCGCTTTTCGCACATCGGGCTTTACTTGACCTTTCATTTTTGCCGCCCCCGTGCCGGGGCGCGGCGAATAGGTAAAGACATGCCCGCCCGCAAAATTCATTTCCCTTACAAACGCAAGCGACTGCGCGAACTCCTCTTCGGTTTCGCCGGGGAAGCCTGCAATGATGTCGGTGGTGATGGCGGCATGGGGAACAACTTCACGCGCGGATTGAATCAACCCGCGAAACGATTCCGGCGTGGTCTTTCTTGCCATTCGCCTCAGGGTGGATTCGCATCCGCTTTGCAGCGGCAGGTGGAGGTGAGGCGCAAGCCGCGCGTCGCTCCACAGTGAGAAAAAGTCCGCGTTCAAATCCCACGGTTCAAGAGAGGAAAGTCTCAGGCGCGGAACATCCGTCTCGCGCAAAATGGCTTTGACCAAATCGCGCAGGTGATGACCGAAATCCTGTCCCCACGAGCCGAGATGCACGCCCGTCAGCACAATTTCTTTTGCGCCGCCCGCGAGCGAAAATTGAACATCCTGAATCACATCCGCCAGCGGACGCGAGCGGCTTTCCCCCCGCGCAACGGTGGTGATGCAAAACGTGCAGCGATTGTCGCAGCCGTCCTGCACTTTGATGAATGCCCGCGTACGGTGATGCAAACCCGGAAGCGGCGCGCGCGAAAGCGGCTCAAGTTCAAAAGATTCAGTGATTGGCAATTGGTAATTGGGTGTTAAAGAATCTTTTTGGGAATTGGGAACAACCTGCAAAACATTGGGCAGGCTCGCCGCTTCTTTGGGCTGCAAGGTTGCCCAGCACCCGGTGGCGATGATTTCCTTTACGCCCGCGCGCGCAATGCTGCGAATAATGCGGCGCGAATCCGCGGCGGCATCGTTGGTGACGGCGCAGGTGTTCATCACCGCCATGTCCGCACCTTCGGGCGTGGATGTAATTTCATGCCCCGCCGCGCGGAACTGCCGCGCCATCAATTCAATTTCCGCCTGATTGAGTCGGCAGCCAATGGTATCGAGATAAATCTTCATATCGTTTGAGTTTTACTCACCTTGATACACCTGATGAACAGAGATGGAAAATCTTCGTTTATCAAGTTCATCAAGGTTGTTTTTTTATGTTCCAATCCGCGTCATCTGCGAAATCGGCGGATAAATTACGGTTTCATCACCACAAAATTATCGAAGACCACATCCACGCCGGGTTGGGCAAACGTGCCAGCCACCAAGCCCACATCGCCGGACTTTAAGACATCGTTTTGCACGGTGGTCAGTTGAACGCCATTAACGTAAAACGCCAACGTCGTCCCCGCGCAATCCGCCCGCAGATGATTCACCGCCAGCCCACGCTTAATGGCTTCGCTGAACTGCATTTCGTTTTGACCGAGCAAAATAGCCTGCCCGTCAAAATAAATGCCCACGCCGTAATAGCCGTCGCTGGTGATTAAGAAGAAGTAATAATTATTGTTGTTATAACGGCAAAGCAAGCCAATGCGGTTTTCATCGGGACCCGCCAGTTTGCCCAAATCCACTTCGATGCGCGTATCGGCAAAATTTTTGCGCGGCGTCGCCCAAAAATTGATGTTCGGCGCGTTCACCAATATGCGGTAGCCGCCCGCGTCGTAATCCATAATTCCTTCGGCAGCCATATAATGGTCAAAGCCGGTCACAGGCGAGGAAAAATCATCCTGAAAGAGCAGCGTGCCGGAAGGCTCTGAAACGCCCTGCAAAGTCGGTTGAGGCTGGGCAGGCGCGGCGCACGCGGAAACAAACAAAGCCAAAAGCAAAGCAAGTTGAATCAGTCGAGTCATGGGGGCGATTGTATCACGCCGCGCGAATCACTTGAAATACGTTTCAAGCATTCGCTGCGCGAGCAAGCCATATTCGCCGTTTGGGTCGGCTTCGCGCACAAAAGTTAAACGCATTTGCGCCGCACCTGCATTTCCCTGAGCGAGATAATTCATGGCAAGGTGAATATGCGCGGAATAATGCTGCGGGTAACGCGCAATCACATCCAGCAAAATTTTTTGCGCGGTGGCATAACGGCGCGTGGAATAATACACAAAACCGAGCGTATCCAGCGCATCCGCATCGTCCGGCGCAAGTTCGGCGGCTTTCTCTGCGGCAGGCAGGGCTATGCCTTCCACATCCACGCCGTTTTCGGCGCAAAAGGAGGCAAGCAGCCGCCAATACTCCGCCTCTTGCGGGGAAAGTTCCGCAGCTCGCTGATAGGCTTGCAGCGCGGCAACCAAATCGCCCATGCGCCAATAGGTTTCGCCCAGCGAAGCCTGCCAAGCGGGGTTTTGCGGGTCCAGTTCGGCGGCGCGGGAATAGGCTTCAAACGCTTTTTGATATTCGCCTTGACGACTCCAAGACAAGCCGTTCAGCGCGTGGATGACGGGCGACGCATCATCAAGTTCGATTGCCCTTTCGAGTTCACCGCGTCCTTCTTCCCCCCGCTGCTGCTTCGCTTCGCCCAGCCAAGCCCACGCCTCGGCGTTTTTCTCATTGAGCGCAATGGCTTTTTCAAAAGACGCGGAAGCTAACGCCCATTCGTTCACCAGCCCCAAAGCGCGCCCAAGCGTAACGCGGTAGTTTGATTCGTCCGGCTCCACAGCGGATGAATTGAGGGCGGCACGCAAGGTTTGAACCGCAGAGTCAAAATGCGGGTCGAGAGAGGCGGCGCGCATCAAATTTTGCAAGGCAAGGTCAGGTTCGAGGAGAGTTAAAAGCGCGCCAAGCCGGTAATGCGCGCGGGCGTCGCTTGCATCCAGCGCAATTTGATTTTCGAGCGCGAGCCGTTCCTCATTCCATTTTTTTTGCGCGTGGAAAAGCACAGCCAGCCCTTCGTAAAAATCCGGTTGGGAATATTTCTGCGCGCCCGATGCAAAAACGCGCTGCGCCGAGTCCCAATCTTGCAGTTGATAGTAGGCATAAGCAAGCGCCAGTTCCCCTTTGGGCGAGCGTTCGGCGCGTTCAAAATAATAGATTGCGCTGGAAAGGTCTTCGGCTTGCAGGGCGGCGAGCGCGGCTTGCTCCCACAAGTCGCCGCGCCAAAAGAACAAGCGCGCGGCGCGGGTATAAGCCGTGACCGCGCTGCGATATTCGCCTTCCTTTATATCCGCCCTCGCTTGGTAAATGAAGAAAAAGCCAAAGGCAAAATAGAAAACAATGGAAGCGAGAAGGAATACGGGCGGATATTTTTTCAAACGCATGTTTAAGCGATTCCGATTTTTTGCTTCTTTTTCGGGCGGGTAACAGGGGCATGAATCGTAAATATTGTAACGAAAATTGCCATAGAATTATCCATCCTTAAATTTTGAAGTGCATTATAATCGCTGGAAATGAGCGCATTTTCCAGTCTAATCCTCACCCAACTTACTGTGCCGCCGGGGGATTTGATTTACTACATCGTTCTTGTCTTTGCTGTGGCAAGCGCTTTGCAATCGGCGTTTAATCATTGGCGCATTAGCGAATTTCCGCAAGCGCGGCGCGCGTTTATTGGTCTGGGAATTTTGTTGCTGGCGCAAATTATTATGTTTGCCGTCAGCGGTTTAGGCTGGCAAAATCTGATTAACCCGGCGCTGGCGCTGCCGCCCATGGACCGCGCTTTTATTGCCTTTGGAATTATTTGCATTACATGGCTGTATGCTTTTCCGGAACCCAACCGCGCGGGAGACACAGTCTCGGCGCTGCTTGGCTTTTTGGTTGTCGTTGCGCTGGGCTTAAGCGTTGTGCGCTGGCAGTCTGAAATTGAATTAACCAGTTATAACTACACCAGCGGGGATTTATTTTGGCAGGTTGCTTCCCTGCTTCTTAGCATAACGGGCATCATCTTTCTTTTGGTCCGCAAACCGGACGGCATGTGGAACGGGATTTTACTTCTCGGCATTGGGGCGCTTGGTCACATTGGTCATTTTTTGATTCCGGTGGAGGGCAACTACTCCGGCATTGTGCGGCTGGCATACATGGCTGCCTACCCCATTTTGCTCACCCTGCCGCAGCGGTTTGCCACCCCGGCGTCATCTTCTTCCGCCGCGGAGCGCCGCCCGCCCATGCCCGCGCGCCCGGCAAGGGGCAGGCAAAACACCGAAACATTCGCCGAGCGGCGACGTTACAGCACCGACCCCAAGACCTTCCAAGCCTTGCTGGCGCTTGCCGCCGAAACCAAACCGGCAGACGTGAGCAAATCCATTACGCGCGCCATTGCGCAGACCATGCTGGCTGACCTGTGTTTCCTGATTTACTTAACAGACAACAACAACCAGATGATTATCAGCGGCGGGTATGATTTGATTCGGGAAGAGAATTTGGAAGGCGGCTCGCTCAATAAGAGTTCAATTCCCATGCTGACCAACGCCCTCCAGCGCGGACGCCCTTTGCGGATGCCTGCCAGCAGCACCTCGGCAGACGTGAAAGGGCTGGGCGATATTCTCGGTTTAACCAACCCCGGTCACCTGATGAGCGTGCCAATCGTCACGCCGGAAAAAGAAACAATCGGCGGCATTTTGCTGCTTTCACCATATTCGGATAGAACATGGACAGCCGACGACCAGACCTTCCTTGCGAATGTCTCTTCCTCGCTTGTTCCCATTATTCAACGCAGCCAGAAAATCACCAAACTGGAAACCGACTTTGAAAACGCGCAGCGGCAGGTAAAAGAATTGGAAATGCACATTTCCGACCTCAGCTTGAAGTTGGAAGCCGCGCGCGCCGAAGCGCAAAAAGCCAACAGCGCCGATGTTGCCTCGCTCCGCGCGGCGCAGGAAGAATCACAACGGATTATTGAGCAGCTGCAAAAAGAAAACGCCGAACTGCGCGCGGAAAAGGCAGCGGCGGCAGTCGCCTCCGGTTCCGAAAGCCAGCTCGAACAGGAGTTGCGCGCCGCGTTAAAAGAAATTGCCCGCCTGCAAAATCAAATGGCGGAAGTCAGCATGAAGGCAATGCAGCAGGAAAAAATTCAAGGTCACATCAAAGACCCAAGTCAGGCGGAAATCATCACCTCGCTTTCGCAGGAATTACGCCAGCCGCTTTCCTCCATCATCGGCTACACCGACTTGCTGCTGGGCGAATCGGTTGGCATTCTTGGCGCGTTGCAGCGCAAGTTTGTCGAGCGAATCAAATCCTCCGCCGAGCGCTTAAACACCATTGCGGATGACATGGCTCATCTTGCAATGAAAGAAACCGAATCGAAAGAGTTGAAATTTGAAAACGTGGACCTGAACGCCGTGATTGACAACGCCATGTCTTACACCAGCGCGCAGGTTCGCCAGAAAAACATCACCCTGCACCTTGACCTGCCCAAAAAACTTCCCAGCATACAAGCCGACCGCGAAGCATTGCAGCAAATCCTTGTTCACCTGCTGCAAAACGCCAGCGCCGCCACCCCGTATGAAGGGACAATTTCCATCAAGGTTGAAACGCAAACCGAAAAACACGGGGAATTTATTCTCATTCAAGTGAGCGATACCGGCGTAGGCATTGCGCCCGAAGATTTACCGCGTGTTTTCCAACGGGCGGATAATGTTCTCATTCACGGCGTGGGCGAAACGGGCATAGGGCTTTCCATTGCCAAATCACTGACCGAATCACACAACGGGCGCATTTGGGTGGAAAGCCAGCAAAATGTCGGCTCCACATTCAGCGTTTTGCTTCCCGTCAAAAACATGGCAAACACCCGTTCAGAATCTGGCAAGGGAAAATAGACCATGCAGGCAAAATCCGCCGGGAATGCAATCATCACGGCTGTTCTTTCCATTCTTCTAATGATTGGCGCGCTCTCCATCTCGCTGGTGGAATTTGTTCCGCAGGAAACGCCAACGCCGACAAGCATAGTGCCGCCTTCGCCCATCCCCGTCACGGCAACCTTTACCATTCAACCCAGCGCCACCCCGCTTTTGCTGGAATCCCCCTCCCCGACGATTACATCCACCGCGACCATCACCGCCACCGCGCCGCACACCTGCCCGATTCCGCCGGGCTGGGCTCAGGTAACGATTCAACTGGGCGACACGCTCGATAACATCGCCCTGCGTTACCGCATCAACAAAGAACAACTGAAATCCTCCAACTGCCTGCTGGGAGAAACGCTCGTTCCCGGCACGGTGTTATATGTGCCGCCCGTGCCAACCAACACCGTAACAGTTTGCAGCCCCGGCGCAATAGGATGGATTAAAGCATACACCGTCAAATCGGGCGATACCATTTACAGCATCGCCGTCAATCACGGCGTAACCGCCAACATACTCAAAACGGTCAATTGCAAAAATAGCGACTTGATTTACCCGGGCGAAATACTCTGGGTGCCAAACGTGCCAACACGCACGCCCGCGCCCACCTTGCCGCCTGAAATGACCGCCACCGCCATCCCCACCGAACCGTTGACCGAAACCGCGCTGCCTTACACGGTCACGCCCATCCCAACACTCACGCCGGAACCGCCCACCGTTACGCCGCTCCCCACCAATACGCCCGCGCCAACATTAACCGCCAGCCCGACCGCGTTTCCATAAACAACCCAAGAGAGGGGATGAACAACGCGCCGCCGCAGCCGTATTCTTCCTTTCCTCAACGCGCCGATGAAACCTCCCCGCCGCTTTTTTCTGCTTGCATTCCTTCTTCTCACCTCGTGCG
>DAOTZP010000182.1:0-19787 GCA_034434265.1 Anaerolineales bacterium
CCGCGGCAGGCGCGGGTTCCAAATTGCTGGCGCACGCAGCGCTGAGCGTGATAAGAATCAAAAACAAAATAATGCGCAAAAGTTTCATGGCACGGGCAGCATCATTTCAGTCGGCGCAATGTTTTGAATGCGAGTCTCACGCGGATTCGGCGCATACCCCCACACCAACAGCGCAACGGAGACTGCAAGGATGGCGGCTGCAATAAAAAGTCTGGCTTTCTTTCCCATAACTGCTTACAAATCCACTTCTTCCACTTCAATGTACCATTTCACCCGCGTGCCGACTCTGTCCCTCAACTGCCATGCGACAGATTTGGGCATTTGCTCGAAGGTTTGCAAAATTTCGCGGATGCGGCTGAAAATAATGTCTCGTTCGGTTTGGGTCAGCGCGGACTCTTTTGCCACAATCTCTTCCACACGCCCTAAATTAATTGAAACGGTTTTATACAACCCCCAATCGTTTCCACATAATTGGGCAATGACCTGCAAATTAATTTTGCTGTCATCATCGCCTGTCTCATTATTGAACAAAATGGATGAAATATCAAGCGCGTCTTTTCGGTTGAGTTGGAGAATTTGCGCTTTGGAAAGCAGCAACTCCGCCAGCGGAACTGTCACGGGGTCGGCGTTGAGGCGCGTTTCCAGTGGAATTTTGTGGCACATGACAAAATCACCCACGAAAATATCCGCCTTCAAACCATTTTTTTGACCGTAATAAATCTGCCGTTCCGCGCCATTCAAAATATTGAACTGCTTGTCGGGGGTGTATCCTTCCGCAGCCATAAACGCTTCAAATTCGCGGCGTTGTTTCTTTGCCACGACAAAATCCAAATCGGCAAACTCGCGCGCAAAAACCGGATGCCCGGTTTTGTCATGCGCCTTTACCGCCAGCCCGCCAATCGCGCGTAATTGAATCCCTTTCCCATCCGCCGCTCCCGTCAAGCGTTTAACTTCCGCCAGCATTTGTTCTGATGTCATCGTCATGCGCTCACCTTAAAAGAGAGACCTGACAGGCTTCTTAAAACCTGCCAGGTCTTCTTAAACCTTGATTACTCCACCGGAATTTCAGCCTGCACTTTGCTCAGGTCAATGCCTTTGCTCTTGCGGTAGGACTTGAATCCAAAGTAGATGATTGCCGCAAGCAGATAGTTCGCGCCCATGAAGATGAGCGACGTGCCGTTTTTATAACCATTGGGATTAATACTGTACCCAATGCCGTACAAAGCATTCGGGTCAAGAATCCACTGGTAAAGCAGGAAGACAAGGAAACCGCCAAAGATAACGCCCGCAACGGTAATCAAGGGAATGCCCGCAATGTTATATTGCGCGATGGGCGAAGCCTTGTACAGTTCCTTCTTGGTGTAGGGCAAAATAATCGCGGAAATGGTCGTGCCGAGAAATGTCACCGCAATGACCAGCGTGGAGCAAAGAGTTAACGTGGCGAAGTTCCAAACATTGAACGCATAGAGGTATGCAATCAACAACGAGGGGACCAGCATCAGCAGCAGCGCGTAAATGGGCGTGCCGGTGCGTTCGTCCACTTCCGCCACTTTTTCGGGCAGCAGGCGGTCAAACGCGGCGGCGAAGATGACGCGCGTGGAGGAAAGGAAGACCGTGCCGCTCCAACCGAACCACCACAGGCTCATCAACACCAC
Source organism: Anaerolineales bacterium (assembly GCA_034434265.1). Classification (GTDB taxonomy): domain Bacteria; phylum Chloroflexota; class Anaerolineae; order Anaerolineales; family Villigracilaceae; genus Villigracilis. The sequence goes on from DAOTZP010000182.1 coordinate 1,656, forward strand.
GACGAGAAGTTGCACAAATTTATTGGTGGTGAGAAAAGCCGCAAACAGCGCAGGATAGGGCCAGACGGGGAAAGCGGGCAGCTGGTCGGTCAATCCCCACGCATAATTCCACCATGCCGCGCCAGACTGCACATAAAATTCCCAGCCGATGGTTTTCTTAATGGCAAAGAGCAGAACGATGGCAAGCAAAGTGGTAATGCCCAGCGCCCAGCCCATGCCGGAGATGTTGCGTTTGAAATCCGTCGCGCCGCGCACTTCGCCGTAGAGAGTCGCGCCCCAGTTGGGCCACAAGTTAAAGAAAACCATGTACGGAATAACAAGGAAGACCACGCCCAAACTGCCGCCGCTGAAAGGCGTGATTGCGCCCGCGTCCGTTCCAAGTTGGACGGTTGCGTCATAAATTCCGGCGGGCGTTCCAAACATTGCGGAAGCATTCGCCTCAAACCCCGCTTTGAAGGCTTCGGGCGTGCCGGTCAGCAACAGGGCAATCACAATCAACAGCCCCACCATGCCGCCGTAAAAAGAGAATTTTTGAATGCGGGCGTACGTTTTCATGCCAAGCGTGATGAAAACGGTGACAATGATAAGCGTCAGAATGGAAGCAGTGAAAGCGCCAATCTGCGTCCCCGCAAACCAGAGCGCAAGGTCGCGCGCGCCCAACACGCTGAGGATGGGAACCACCACAATATGGCGGAACATATCGCCATACAGCGGAACCCACAGCCAGAGGATGAACCACCAGCCGGTCACCGCGAGGATAAAGCCCACCGCGCCGCCCAGCACGCGGCTTTGCCACACATAATCCCCGCCGGAGCGCGGCATGACCGAAATCAACGCGGCGTACACCACCACTTCAAAAAAGATGAAGATGGCGCTGATAATCAGCGCGTTGACCATCCCGCCTTCAAAGTAATACATCTGGCTGAAACTGTACAAGCCCAAGGTCACCAGATTGATGGAAAAGAATGCGTACACAAACGCATCCATGACTGACCAGGACCTCACCAAGCCAGTCGCCTTACGGACAAACAAGTCGCTCATAACTCACTCCTTTTGATTGAATTGCCAACTGCCAATAACCCTGCAAAGGCATTGGCAATTGGGGATTGATAATTGAATTAACCTGTCGTCAAAACGTAATCTTCCACTTTGTTCTTGCCTAATTTTACAATTGTCCCCAACAGTGTGCCTTGCTCATACATAGAACCCGGATTAATACATAAAGTTCTGCCAATGCGAGTCGCGCCGCGTCCCTCGTGAATGTGACCATGCAAACCGAGCAGCGGCTGGGTCTTTTCAATGGCTTCGCGCAAAGCGGTTGAGCCAACCGGCTTCATGGAATTGCCCGCCAGCACAGGGCGCAGGTCTTTATCCAATTCGGGCGCTTCATCCAAATTGGATTTATGCGGGGGGACGTGAATGTTAAAAATGGCGTTCGCTGGATTTTTCAACCGGGAAATCATCGCCTGATAGCGGACAGCCAGCTGCTCCTCATCTTCTTCGCGGTGCGTGTTCCACGGGGTGCGGTTGCTCCAACCGGAGGCTATCATTTCATGGTGGTCATCCAACTGCGTCACGAGACCTTCCACCAGCAGAGCGCGCTTGCTGGCGCGGATGATGTCGTCCACCTCGTCCATGTCGTCGTTGCCGGGCGAACAATACACTTTCATATCCGTGCCTTCGAGTTTTTTCTCGGCTAAATCCATCCACTGCTGCACGACCTTTAAGACTTCCTGCAAGAAAATTTCGCTCACCCGTTTTGGGTCTTTTTCCAGTTCGGCGATTTCATCCGGATTGGTAAGGTATGGATAATACCCCCGGCTGCGGACTCGTTTTTTCATGTCGGCGAGTTCGTCTTCGCCGGTAATTTCAAACACCTGCTCCAACAATGTGACGCGGTAGTTTTTTCCGCCTTGATGAATGAAGGGGACGACCGCCTTGCCCGTCATATCCCCGCCGAGGATTAAGCGGTCCGCGTTGTAAAACTTCCCCGCGTTCAAAAACTTGTTCCAGCAAATATCCGACCCGTGAATATCGGTGGCAAAGAAAATGGTGGTCATGTCGCGTCCTTTGAACTTAAGGTTGATTAAAGATTATATTGGAATTAATTATACACGCCAGACCGCAAAAAATTGCCATAAACCGGAGATGGCAGACCAAAGTTGTGGTCTGCCGTCCATGATTAATTACGGGCTTTTAATTTTATGCTTACCAGCCTTCGGCAATGCGTACCGCGTTTTTTTCGGGCAGTTTCACTTCACGAATGGCTTTTTGCACGGAAGCAATATCATATTCCACGCGGCGCGGAGTCCATGTATTTTGCTTGCTGTCATAAATGGCATACGCGGCGCGGGGGTCGCGGTCGCGCGGCTGCCCCACCGAACCGGGGTTGAGGATGAGGCGCGAGTTTAATTTAATCGGCTGGTCGGGAACGGTCTGGCGCATGTGAACGCGCTCGGTAAACTCATTCCACTCAAACATACATTGAATATGTGAATGCCCCACAAAACATAACTGCGTATCGAAATGATGAAAATTAATTTGCGCGGTCAACTGATTCAAAATGTATTCCCACAACGGGTCGCGCGGGCTGCCGTGCGTAAAGGTAACGCCTTCACGCACCACAGGCTGCTGGGGAAGCGCGCGCAAAAAGTCCAGGTTGGTGGCGTTCAACACTTTTTGATGATATTCCAGCGAACGCCGCGCGTCGCCATTAAACGCTTCCAACATGGTTCTTCCAATTGCGCCAATATCATGGTTGCCCATGATGCAAGTGAGGTTTTTCTTTTCGGCAATTTCCTCCACCACCGCATTCGGGTCGGGACCGTAGCCCACCAAATCTCCAAGACACCAAATTTCATCCACCTGCCCCGCCGCATCTTTCAAAACCGCCTCAAGCGCCGTGTAATTTGCATGAATATCAGACATAATCAAAACGCGCATATTCACTCCAACAATTTTGAAATGTGTTCCACAATTCTTTCAGCCGTTTCTGTTTTGCTCAACAACGGCAAAGCCTCTTTTGTCCCATTGGCAAATAAAAGCGTTACGCGGTTGGTCTCCACCGCAAAGCCCGCATCGCTGGACGAAATATCGTTTGCGGCGATGAAATCCAGCCGTTTGGATTTTAACTTCTCGGCGGCGTTTGCAAGCAAATCCCTGCTTTCCGCCGCAAAGCCCACCACCACGCGGTAACGCGATTTGTCTTCATTCACATCGGATACTGTTTTCAAAATATCCGGCGCCGCTTCCAATTCAATTTGGGGAATGCCATCGCGCTTTTTCATTTTATCTTTGGCAACGCGCTTCGGGCGAAAATCCGCCGCCGCCGCCGCCATGATGAGCGCATCCGCAGATTGATTTAACACCGCGTTCAACATCTCCTCCGCGCTGCGGACGTGAACCACATCCGCGCCGACGGGCGGAGTTAAGGCAACGGGCGTGGTGATGAGACACACCTGCGCGCCCGCATCAAGCGCGGCTTGCGCCAGCGCGTATCCCTGCCTGCCCGATGAGTGATTGGTAATCACGCGCACGGGGTCCAGCGCTTCCTGCGTGCCGCCCGCAGTGACGACCACTTTTTTGCCCGCGAGCTTGCCATTGCGCCCCAACACAATGCGGATATGTCCGAGCAGTTCGGCGGGTTCGGTCATTCTGCCCGCGCCGACCAAGCCAGAGGCGAGATGTCCGCGCGCGGGACCAATGACCGTCACGCCGCGTTGAGTCATCCGCTTCAGGTTTTTCTGCGTAGGATGCGAGTCAAACATCCCGCCGTCCATTGCGGGCGCAATCATCAGCGGGCAAGTCGCCGCCAGCGCAGTGATGCTTAATAAATTATCTGAAATTCCATTGGCGAGTTTGGCTATGGTGTTTGCCGTGCACGGCGCAATGATGAGCAAGTCCGCGCTTTTGCCAAGATTGACGTGAAGAACGTGTGAATCTTGTCCCCATAAATCTTTGTCGGTGTATGCCCTGCGCCCCGTGACAGATTGAAACGTAAGCGGTGTGATAAATTTTTCCGCCGCGCCGGTTAAGATGACATCCACCAATGCGCCTGCCTGCGCGAGTTTGGAAGCGAGGTCGGCGGATTTGTACGCGGCAATGGAGCCTGTGACACCGAGCAGTATTTTTTTGTCGGCAAAGATGGACATAGGGTTATTATACTTCCAGTGTTATGCGCGAATTTTTTTGGCAACGAAGGCGTTATTATGCTTGTCTTGTCCGAATTAGAGGTCTTCCCGAACCACGCCGTTGAACCCCAAAATAAAATCCGCGCCGTAGGCTTTGCTCGGCGTTTGAAACCCTGTTTTGAAATCGCCGTTCAAAATGCGTTGGATGATTTCCACTGAAGTAAGCGCGGTTAAATAATACGCTTCGGGCGTTTTCAATTTTGCGCGGACGGTTTGATTTTCTTTTCGCGCTTCGGCAATCAGCAAACTGAATCCGTTTTTATTTTGCTCACGGCTGGGACCAGCGGGCAATACTTTCCCAATCATCCATTTAAGAAAATCGCGCGCGGCGCGGGTGTAAAGAATTGCGCCCAAGTATTTTGTCATTTTCATCGCGCCCACAATCGCGGAGGGAAAGCCCATATATGTTGTGATGTTGGGAATGCCCGTGCTGTAATACGCGGTACTGACATCGCCCCACCCGACGGAAATAACGCGCGTTTTTCCACGCCCGAAATCAATCCACTTTTCATCCCAAACATTTGGCACGCTGATGATGTTTCCGTCGCGGCGGATTCTTCCCTGCCGCTGCATGTTTTCAATCCCCGAACGGGCTGTGCCGCGCGAAACTCCCCCGCCGATGTTTTTGATGTATAAATCAAGTTCGCTTGCTCCGGGCAGTTTGGATGCGACATACGCGCTCAAACAATCGGACGGAACGACATCGAATCCGCCGCCGGGCAGCAGCATAATCCCCGCGCGTTTTGCTTCTTCATCCAACTTTGCCAGCGCCTCGAAGCCTTCTATCTCGCCGCTGATATCCACATAATGACGTTTTGTCCGCAGACAGGCTTCCGCCATTTGACGAAAGGTCAGCACAAAGGGACCCGCGCAATGCAGCACGGCGTCCACTTCCAGCAAAGCCGCATCCAGCGCGGAAGAATCTTCAATGCGAAAGGCGCGGTATGGCAGACCAAATTTTTGCGCCTGCGCTTTAAGCCGCGTTTCATCGCGTCCAGCAAGCAGCGGTTTCAATCCCAATTGCGCGGCGCGTTCAACGATTAAGTTGCCTGTGTATCCGTAAGAACCGTAAATCAAAAAAGATTTCATACCCGTTCCGTCCATGCGGGGTTTGCGTATTTCTCGCGCGCCAGTTCTTCGGCGCGGAGTAACTCGGATTCGGATAACTCTCCGCGTTCAAATGTAATCCCCAGCTGTGATTCAAATCCGCGCGCGAAGGCTTGCGCCGCCTGCTCCCATGAGATAACTCTGCCCAGCGCGGATTCGGCTGTGGCGGCATGGTCTAACAATCGCTGCGCGGCTTTTTCACGCGCCAATTCATCTGGAAAGGCGAGCGCGTCGCAAATGCGGGTCAGGTCGCCATGCAAAGGAAACGAGCCATGCTGCAAAACGCCTTGCTGCTTGCGCGCCTGCGCCGAGCCGATGAGTTTTTTGCCATTGACCGTAATCTCATAAGTGGATGGAACTTCAAAACAAACGGGGTTTGTATTTTTTAGCGCGGAGCGTTCCGCCTGCTCTTTCACTTCCACATGCAGATTCAATTCGCCAAGCGCAAACAACAACGCCTGCGAAATGCGGTTGTAAGATTCCAACACGCCGCCGCTTAAGACGGGGTCATCCGCGCCGCCGGTGACGGAGTAGGTCAATTCATCGGTGTGCAAAATTGCCCGCCCGCCGGTCAATCTTCGCACCACGTCCCAGCCGCGCGCGGCGAGCCGCGCCGTATCCACATCCTTGAAAGGCTGCGCGTGTCCCAGCGAAAGGCACGCGGGGGTCCACGCATACAAACGCAAAGTCGGTTTTGATTCGCCGCGGTGAATATGCTCAAGAATGGCTTCATCCACCGCCATGTTCCACGCGCCGTTTGCAGGAGGGGTAAACAACAGCCGCCAAATCATGGCGGCTATTTTATCTTATTCGTACAATTCTTTTCTGAAAAATTCGGGCAGCGCAAATGCGGCTTGATGAATCTGCGGGTTGAGATAATCATTTTTGCCGGGCGGGTATGGGGTTTTCAATCCGTTTTCCCACGGCGTGTTGGATACATACATGAAGCCAATGCCGCCGCCCGGGTATGTTGGGATGTTGGCGTAATAATACGCGGGATGTTTCACCAGCGATTTGGCGTACTGATAAATTGTTTTTATCAGGTCGGTGTCGAAGAACGGCTGCTCGCATTGTGTGGCGGCGGCGCCGGTGGGGGTTAAAGCCCGCGTCATCAGTTGATAAAACTCGGCGGAGAAGAGACGCTCCGCCATGCCGATGGGGTCGGTGGTGTCGGAAATAATCGTGTCGAACTGCGCGGGGTTTTCTTCAAGGAAGCCGAAGGCGTCGCGGGTGAGCAGTTTTACCCGCGAGTCTTGCCACGGGTCGCCAAAGGCTGCGCTGAAAAATTGGCGCGAAAGTTCCACCACGCGGGCGTCCAATTCGCAGACGACGACTTCCTCCACCGAAGGGTAGCGCAACACCTGACGCAGCGAGCCGCCATCGCCCCCGCCGACAATCAGCACGCGCTTGGGGTTTTGCGCCGCAAGCATGGGGACATGCACAATCATTTCGTGATACCCCATGTTATCGCGTTCGGTCAGTTGAATAATGCCGTCGAGAATCATGGCATTGCCGAAAAACTCCGTTTCAACAAATTGAACATGTTGAAACGGAGTGCGCTCTTCGGCAAGGATTTTCTTAATGCGAATTCCTTTGCGGTAATACGGGTGCAGTTCTTCGGTAAACCAAATGCTCATTTGGGAAGTTCCTGCGTGCTGAACACAGGCGGATGTTCGATGGTGTAAACGGTTGTCTCTTTTGCAATCGCGTCGCGGATGTGTTTGGGCGACTGCATCAGCCCAAGCAGGGTGATACCATCAAACATCTTAAATTTCCCGTTTGTTTTTGCGGCGAGCAATTTATCCACCGCTTCGGGGTCGGGGCGGGTGTTGATGGGCGCGTCACTGGCGAGGATGAATCCCCACGGGTGTCCCAGCATGGGAACGTGGATGTGATATGAATGTACGTTTTTGAAAACAGCCTTGAGCGTGGAAACCAAACGAACGTGCATATCCATCGAAGGCGGCGAGACGGGACCGGCTTGCAAAAGGAAGTAACCGCCCGGTCGCAAGGCTTTTTGCGCTTTGGCAAAATATTCTTTGGTGAATAATTTGAACGAAGGCCCGGACTCAATCGGGTCGGTTAAGTCGGAGATGATGACATCCCATTCGGCGGGCGAAGAGTCAAGGTAGGCAACCGCGTCTTGAATGACGAGTTGCACGCGCTTGTCGTCAAACGCGCCTTGATGCATTTCGGGGAAGTGTTCCTTGCAGGCTTCCACCACTTCGCCGTCCAAATCCACCATCACCACGCGCTCCATATTCTTCCATTTGAGCAGCTCGCGGATGGTAGCCCCTTCCCCGCCGCCAAGCACAAGCCCGCGTTTGGGGTCACCGTGGTGGACGCAGGCAGGCTGCGCCAACGCTTCATGATAGAGAAAATCATCGCCGGTGGAAGATTGCCAAATGCCGTCAAGGATGAGTCCCTTGCCGTATGTTCCGCAGTCCACAATCCACATTTCTTGAAATTTTGTGTGTTTGTGCAAAATGACCTTGTGAACGGCATGATGCAGCACATCATCGGGGGTTAAGTAATCCGCAATCCAATAAAGAGGCGGTTTGTTTGTTTCGGTCATATCTTTCACCTCTTTTACACGGCGATTGCGATGCCGGTTTTAATGCACGCGTCGCGGTCGAGCTTGCGAAGCGAGAAATTATCCGCGCCAAAGGCTTCCTTGATGCGCATGAGCAGCGGCATCATATCCATGCCAATGGCGCAGGTGAACAGGTCAATGGCGCAATAGTTATGTTCGGGCCAGGCATGCAAGCTGGCATGAGACTCTGCGAGGAGCAAAAAACAAGTAAAGCCGTGCGGGCTGAACTTGTAAAAGCCCTCGTCCACAACCGTCAAGCCGCTTTCACGCACGGCTTGCGCAAACAGCGAGTAGGCTCGCTCGCTATCCATGAGAATTTCATGGTTGCAGTTGGAGAGGTCAAAAATAAAATGCTCTCCCAGTTTCAAAGTCGCGTTCACTCACACCTCCAAAAGGGGAAAATAAAAGAACCCGCCTGAAAACCTTTTTCAAACAATCCGCAGGATGTATCCCTGCGTAACGCTTGAAACCGTCCTCAAGCAGACTCTGTTTCGGGGTCATTTATACTCTGATATGACGCAATGTCAATCTTTTGAGGCGGTGAATATTTTGCACAAAAAGCGCGGCTTAAGTTCAAAATCATCACTCCAAGGCGCGCTTCTGAAACAAAATTGTTACGCTTTGCGCCGTTTTTACAATAAATAAAAAATACGGTCAAGCCAGTCTTGCAAACTTGAATTTGCTATAATACAGCCCGGTCATGATATTCACTTCCATTTACATTCACATTCCGTTTTGCAAACATCGCTGCGCCTACTGCGATTTTAACACCTACGCCAATCAAGAAAGTTTAATCCCCGCGTATGTGAACGCGCTTGCCAATGAAATCCGGTTTGTTGGGAATCAAGTTGCGCGCAGCGAACTCCCCATGACCATTTCAACGGTTTTTTTTGGCGGCGGCACGCCTTCCCTGCTTTCCCCCGCGCAATTTGAAACCGTTCTCAACGCGCTGGCAAAGTCATTTCACTTTGCGGCGGAGGTTGAAATTACAACCGAAGCCAACCCGGGAACCGTCTCGCTGAGCCATTTGCGCGGCTTGCGCGCGGCGGGAGTCAACCGCATCAGCTATGGCGCGCAATCCGCAAACGCCGAAGAATTGCGAATGCTGGAACGCGCCCACGACTTTTTGGATGTGATTCAAGCTGTGCGCGACTCGCGCAAAGCGGGCTTTACCAACCTCAATCTGGATCTAATCTACGGGCTTCCGGAACAAACCCTCGCCTCATGGAAAAAGACTCTCGCCCGCATTGTTGACCTGCGCCCCGAACACATTTCCGCGTATGCCCTTACCCTTGAACATGGCACCCCGTTTGGAAGATGGTCCACCCGCGGGCTGCTTCCCATCCCCGACCCCGACCTTGCCGCCGAGATGTACGAACACGCGGAAGATTTCCTCGCCAAAAATGGATACGCGCATTACGAGATTTCAAACTGGGCAAAAGACAGCTCATCCTTCACCTGCAAACATAACCTGCAATATTGGCGCTCGCTCCCCTACCTTGCTTTTGGCGCGGGCGCGCACGGATACGCCGGAGGATACCGATACTCGAATGTGTTAAGAATCAAAACGTATATTGAGAGAGCCGCCACCGCTCAGTTTTCAGATTCCAATTTACAGTTTCCTTTATCACCGGCGGTTGTGCATAAACACAAACAAACTTTGCAGGACGATATTTCAGACTACATGATTAATAATTTAAGACTGACCGAAAACGGCGTTTCAAATGAAGATTTCACGTCCCGCTTTGGGCGCGGATTGCTGGACGTCTTTCCTAATCAAATTGAAGAATTAATCCACAACGGATTGCTGGAATATGTAAAACGCTCCGAAACCTTGGGGGCTTCAGAGCGTTACAGGCTCACCAAACGCGGCAGACTGCTTGGCAATATGGTCTTTCAAAAGTTTGTGTAAAGCGGTTATTTTTCCAACACATAAAAGAGAACAAAGTTATCTTCGCCTTGGGGGTCTTTCATGCCGTGCGCGAAAAAATTAACGCCCGGTTTGGGGTCGAAGGCTGCGTTGATGTTTTTCATCCAACCGGCAAAGGTGGCTTGCATCACCTGAGGCGTGTGTGCATCAGCGGGGAATACAACTGCGCTGAAATATGAACGGGGTAGTTCAGGCTTTGCAAGGTCATCAAAGTCAGTTTGAAGAGGTTATTCTTTTCCGCAATACGCTCCGCGAACATGCGGGTAAAACCCGCCAGTTCGCTTTGCGGAATGGGATGCGGAGTGAACGTCATTGCATATAAAGCAAATTCGCGGGCTTTCTTTTTTTCACCAAACAATTTTTTAAGAAACGACATGGCAGACCTTCTGTTTGAATAGCCATTTGAATTACGGCATGGTGCAATAATAATACACCATGGTCCAGCCGCCTTGCGCCCAACGGCAGCCAGCAGCCTGACAGGCGGCTTGCGTGGTGTATTGTGACGGATTAACGCACCCGACAGCGGGCGGCTGAGTGGAGCCGGGTTTGGGAGTTCGAGGCGCGGGCGTCGGCTCATCGCGCGGGCATAAACGCGGCTCGTATCCGGTTGGCTTAAATCCAAAGGCTTCAAAGCAGGTGTTATCCACCGCAAACAATTCGCCCAGCGGGTAGTATTTTTTATCCTTCACAGGCGAGCCTGCCTGCTCTTCGGTAAAGCGGTCCACATAATCCAGCTTGCCGACATCTTTCAAGCCTGCGTCAGCCATCACGCCAATCATAAACACGCCGCCGGACCACGAGCTCTTGAAGGCGAATTGAACGTCTGCCGCACCGGCATTGACGCGCACCCATGCAAGGTCGGGGTCGGCATCGCCGGGTCCGCCGTTAAAAGTCAGCGCATCGTAGCCATTGGTGGTAATCGGCGCATCGGAGCGTTCCGCCGAGAGTCCGCCGGTATCGTGGTTTGTATCGGAATAGATTTTTACATTCGCGGTATCCCAATTGGCGCTGTACGGCGGGCTCGCCCAAATGATGTGGTCTCCAAACCCGTCATGGTTGGTATCAAGTTCAACGCCGTAATGAATGCCCAATGCGTTATTGGGGTCTGTGCCAATCAAGTCAATTGAAACGTAATACCATTCCCCGTCCTGACTGACCGTGAATTTTGAAATGTCCAAATCGGAGACGTAGGTCATATCTTTCAAAAAGGGGCGTTCCAAACGGTTGATGTTATATGAATCGCCGTAGGGCGCGCGCTTTTCCGCTGCGGTGCTGGAAGATTCAACATCATAAATCACCCCTCCTCCGGCAACGGATTCGGAGGGGAATTTCACATGCGTGATTTGCGGTTCAGCGGTGGCGGTTGCAGACTCAGGGGTGACCGTATGCGCTTCCGTTGGGATGACCGTTGGGATGGACGCAGGGGTAAAGGTACTCTGCGGCTCGGGCGTGGATGCGGCGGGCGGCGCTCCGCCGGGTAAATTGCACGCCAAAACAAAAACCAAAAGCGCAGCATAAAAAATGTTTTTACGCTTCATCATAAATTCTCTCTCCTTATTGTTGGAATGTATTGAACTACATTAAAAATTATTATATGGCTGCCGCTCAAATTCAATAGTACGCAATGAGGATATAAACAAAAAGCCTCCGCATTGTTTCAACGCGGAGGCTTTACAATCAACCGGTTAGTTTTTCTTCGCGGATTTCTTTGCGAGCTTCTTCGCCGGTTTCTTTGCAGCGGGTTTCTTCGCCGCGGGCTTCTTTTCAATGGCATGGTTCAGCGCCGCATGAGCCGCAGCAAGGCGCGCAATCGGCACGCGGAAAGGCGAACAGGAAACGTAGTTGTTGCCAATCAAATAACACCATTCCACCGAGCTCGGGTCGCCGCCATGCTCGCCGCAGATGCCCACTTCCAAATTCGGGCGCGTCGCGCGTCCTTCGTTGATTGCCCATTGCATCAACCTGCCCACGCCGTCGCGGTCAATTGTCTGGAAGGGATTCTTTTCGAGAATGCCCTGCTCTTGATAGGTGATGAGGAAGTTACGCTCGGCGTCATCGCGCGAATAACCGTAAGTCATTTGGGTCAGGTCGTTTGTGCCAAACGAGAAAAACTCGGCTTGCCGGGCAATCTCGCGGGCGGTGACCGCCGCGCGGGGAATTTCAATCATCGTGCCGAATTTATATTCAAACTGAATGTTCTTCTCGCTCATCACCGCGGAGGCAATTCTTTCGAGTCGCGGCTGAATCCACTCCAACTCTTTCACCGTGCCGGTCAGCGGAATCATCACCTCAGGCTTGACGACAATGCCGCGCAGCGCGCAATCGGCTGCGGCTTCAAAAATCGCGCGGACTTGCATTTCCACAATCTGCGGCATGACAATGCTCAAGCGCACGCCGCGCAAGCCCATCATCGGGTTGGATTCGTGCATCTTTTTGATGTCTTCCAGCAATTTTTCTTTTTCCGCCAACCCTTCGCTGATTCCCTTTATGCGCATTTCAATAACTTCTTCGAGCAGTTTTTCTTCATCGGGCATGAATTCATGCAGCGGCGGGTCAATCAGGCGGATAATGACCGGGTAGCCGTCCATCGCCTCAAACAGCCCGTCGAAATCCTTGCGCTGATACGGCAGCAATTCGTTCAACGCCTCAATGCGCCCCTCCACCGTCTCGGAGAGAATCATGCGCTGCACAATCGGCAGTCTTTCAGGTTCAAAGAACATGTGCTCGGTGCGGCACAAGCCAATACCCACCGCGCCATAGGAACGGGCGCGCTGCGCGTCTTTGGGATAATCGGCGTTTGCCCAAACCTGCAAACCGCGCATTGGCTTGCCGTTGGAATCAACGCGCTGACCTTTGCGGGCTGAAATTTCATCCGCCCATTGCAGCAGAGTTAACAGCTCGGTTTGCTCTTCGAGTTTTGGCTCAATCGTCGGAATTTGACCGATGAACACTTTGCCCGTTGTGCCGTCCACCGAAATCCATTCGCCTTCTTTAACAATGTTTTCGCCAACCTGCATTTCGCGCTTTTCCAAATCAATCTTAATGGCGGATGCGCCCACCACGCACGGAATACCAAACTGGCGCGCCACAACCGCCGCATGGGATGTTGCGCCGCCTTCGCTGGTAAGCACGCCCTGCGCGGCAATCATGCCATGCACGTCATCGGGTTTGGTGAACGGGCGCACCATGATGGTTTTTTGTCCGTGTTCTTTCGCCATCTTTTCTGTGGTATCGGCGTCAAAGTACACCTGCCCCACCGCCGCGCCCGGCGAAGCATTAACTCCTTTGGCAAAAAACTTGCCTTCGTGTTCGGCTTGCGTCATGGCGGCATCGTCAAACTGCGGGTGAAGAATTGAGTCGACATTTTCAGGCGTCACGCGCTTGACCGCCTGCTCTTTGGTGATGAGTTTTTCGTTTGCCATATCCACCGCAATTTTGACGGCGGCTTTGGCGGTGCGTTTGCCCACGCGGGTTTGCAGCATCCACAACTTGCCGCGTTCGATGGTGAATTCCACGTCCTGCATGTCGCGGTAATGTTTTTCAAGACGGGCGGTGATAGCCATAAATTCGTTATAGGCTTTGGGCATTTGGTCTTTAAGGTGAATAATCGGGTCGGCATTGCGAATGCCCGCCACCACGTCCTCGCCCTGCGCGTTGATGAGGTACTCGCCCATCATCTCCTTTTCACCGGTGGAGGGGTTGCGCGTAAACGCCACGCCCGTGGCGGAATCATCGCCCATGTTGCCAAAGACCATCGTGCAGATGTTGACCGCCGTGCCAAGCGTATGCGAGATTCCCTCCTTGTTGCGGTAATCCACCGCGCGTTTTCCATTCCATGATTTGAAGACCGCCTCGGTGGCAAGCGAAAGCTGTTCAAACGGGTCTTGCGGAAAATCCGCGCCGGTTTCTTTTTTATACACTTCCTTATACACGCCGGTGATATGCTTCCAATCCACGGCGGTCATGTCCATATCGCTCTTGTAGCCTTTGCTTTGTTTGTATTCATTCAGCGGATGTTCAAAGGCTTCATCGGGAATATCCATCACCACCGTGCCAAACATTTCAACAAGGCGGCGGTAGGAATCGTAGCCAAAGCGCGGGTTGCCGCTTGCTTGAATGAGACCTTCCACGACGACATCGGTTAAACCAATGTTGAGGATGGTGTTCATCATGCCCGGCATGGAAAACTTTGCGCCCGAACGGCACGAAACCAAAAGCGGGTTTTTTGGGTCGCCGAATTTTTTGCCGGTTGCTTTTTCAATCGCTTTGAGCGCTTTCAATTCCTGTTCCCACATGCCGGGGGGGAATTTTCCCGAAGCCTGATATGCGTTGCAAGCCTCTGTCGTCACAGTGAAAAACGGAGGGACGGGAACGCCCGCGCGAGTCATATCCAGCAGACCTGCGCCTTTGCCGCCCACGATTGCCTTTACAACATCCCAAGAACCGCCTGCGCGTTTTTCAACTTCCTTCACCTCGTTGTACAGATAAACCCATTTTGTCATGGCACGCCTCCAAAAAATAATTTGTGAAATCTTGCATTATTCAAAGTATTTTACCAAAAATGGTCTAATTCACAACCTGACAAAAATCACGTCATTGATGGATGTGAATACTGTTAACCGTTTGCAAAGCGCAAATAAATATAAATCAAGGATAATGAATGTACTATGCAAACAAAAGTCCTGGTCATTGACGACGACAAAGCCATTACGGAACTCATGGGGCTGTTACTGCAATCGCAAGGCTGCGAAGTAATCACCACCAACAACTGCAAAGAAGGCGTAAAACTCGCGCTGGAAAACCCTCCGCATGTGGTATTGCTTGATTTAATGATGCCCGATTTGGACGGCTGGGAAGCGTGCAAATGTATTCGGAAATATAGCAACGTGCCGATTTTGGTTTTATCCGCAGTGAACGACCCCGCGATGGTCGCCGCCGTGCTTGATTCCGGCGCGGATGGGTTTTTATCCAAACCTGTTCCAACCGGCGTGCTGATGGCTCACATCAAAAAACTGGTTAAACAGACGGGCGCGCTCAACCCGCTGCCGGGCATGGAATCTGCATCTGCAAAACGAAACACGCAGCCCATTCGCCCCGCCGCGCAATAAACAAAATTCATCCGCCCTCACCGGGTTATTTGACGTTTCGGTCATTGACCGCCGACGGCAGATTGCAATCTGCGTTCGGTGGTCAAGTTTTTTGGGTAAGCAAGCTCTGTTATTTTAAGGATTTCAAGGCTTCGGCGGTTTGCTCCGGCGCATCCAACATGGGCGCGTGACCAATGCCCGCCAGTTCCACCAACTGCGCGCGTGAAAAAGACTTCTTAATTTCGCGCGCCCGCTCAACGGGAATTAATTCATCCGCATCGCCGTGAATCAAAACCAGCGGAAACTCAAAATCAGCCAGATGCGGCGCTGCATCCTCGCGCTCCGCCATTGCCTTTAATGCGCCTGTCACGCCGCTTTTCTTTTGACGGAGAATCACGCCGCGGATGGCATACTGCGTGCCGCGATTTGTGGAAAACTTTTCCGCCATGCCCGCGACGATTCCCACGCCGCTTTCTTCCACCTGCCGGGCGGTTTTGTATCTTCCCTCTTTTTTTTCCGGCGAATCTGCAAACGTTTGCGAGCCAACCAGCGCCAGCCCGCCCACCCGTTGGGGATATTTCGCGGCAAACGCCAGTGCAATATAACCGCCCATCGAGTGACCCGCGAGGGCGGCTTTTTCCACGCCCAAAGAATCCAACAGGGCTGCAAGGTCATCCGCCATGTCGGTCATCGTGTACGCGGACTCAACCGACGCGGATTTTCCAAACCCGCGCAAGTCGGGGATGATTAAATCAAAGTCATCTTGCAAACAGGGGATGATTTGACTCCAAATAGAATGGTCCAATGGAAAACCGTGAATCAACACCAAAGGCTTGCCGCTTCCAATGCGGTGATAATTGAGCGCGATGATTTGCTTCATGGGAGTTTACTTCCACTTGACGGCAACTTTTAACTTGCTGCCCAGTTTTGATTTGTAATACACAAAGCCGTTATCGCGCCCAAACTCAAACACGCGGCGGGTAATTTCCACGTCCATTTTGCAATATTCCGCCACCTTATCCAACTCACCGGCGCGAAACCATGTCACGGCTTGTACGCCATCCGCGCTTTTGGCTGCGCCCAAACTTGCGCCCGCAATATTATCGAGGCTGATGCGAAACCCCAACGTTTGCTGAATATCAAGCAGCATATCAAGCGTGGGGATGGAAGCGAAGCGCACTTCGGGCGCGTATGGCTGCAATACAAGATAATCGAAACCTTTTAAGTTAAACCCTATCACCTTGTTTGCGGATTTTAATTCCTGAACCAATGCGGGCGCGTCTTTTTCCCAATACACGGCAAAATCATTCCGCGCGGAAGACCATGTGACCCCGCAGGCGAGTTTTAACCGGCTGATGTTTTCGCGTCCGCCGACATCCTCAAACAAGTTTTGCGACTCAAGGTCAAAGAAGACGTAATTCATTGGGCATCCTTTTGTAATTCTTCACGCGCAAACGCCAGCGCCTGCTCAACGGTTTGAATTTTTCCCGCTGCTTGATTCTCGCGGATGGCTTCGAGCAACCGCCCCACTTGTTTGCCCGGCTGCAAGTTTAATTCTTTCATTAACGCATTTCCATCCAGCAAGCGCGGCGGGGAGACAACTTCTTCGGGGCGTTCAAAATAATTTTCCAGCAAAATACGCGCAATATCAAGATACGCCGTCCACGTTTCAATGGTGAGCGCATGGACATAGGTGGCGCGCACATCCGCCAGCGCAAGCAGAATCAAATCCACGCCTGCTTTGCCTGCATCGCGGAAAAAGCGGTAAATGGCTTTGCGCGAGGGGGTTTGCTTTTCATGTTCCAGGCGGCTGGCAAAGGCATGAATGCGCATGTGGTGAAGGATGATGGTCTCAACGCGCTGAATTTCATCCACGCTGAGGTTGAAAGCGCGCAGGCGTTCGGCGGCAACTTCCGCGCCTTTGATTTCATGGTCAAAAAAGCGAATGCGTCCGGATGCTTCCACTGTTTTGGTTTGCGGCTTGCACACATCATGGTACAACGCGGCAAAGAACAACAACGAGCGGTGCGGGCGGTCCACATTCAAACCGGCTTCAAAATGTTTTGCAAACTGTTCGCGGTAACGTCCAATACGCAAGCCGAGCAAGCCGGTAAACATATCGCTGGTGGTTTCGGCGTCATACCCAACCCGCAAGGCGGAGATAATTTGGTCGAGATAATCGAGCGCGGCAAGCGTGTGCTTCCAAACATCGTATACATGCGGCGCGGATTGCTCAACATGTTTCAACGCGGAAAGTTCAGGAAGCAAGTGCGGAAACACGCCAAGCATTTCAAGCGCGAGCATACAAGCTTGCGGTTTGGGACCTTTGAGAATCTTAAACAATTCATCGCGCAATCGTTCGGGTGAAATGCGTTTCAACAAGGAAACGGATTCTTTCATCCATGCGCGGGTTTGTTTGTCAATTTGCAAATCGAAGGCGGCGGCTTGACGAATGGCGCGCAGGATGCGGACCGGGTCATCGGAAATTGCGGATGGCGAGCAGGCGCGGATGATTTTTCCCCGCAGGTCTTTTCCGCCTTCGGTCGGGTCTATCAGCTGCTGCGAGCGGGGATTGTATGCCAGCGCGTTGATGGTGAAATCGCGGGCGCGCAAGTCATCTTCGAGGGTTGCGCCGCGATACACGGAAAAATCAAGAAAAACGCGCGAGCCGTCTTCGCCCGTGACGATGACCCGCGCAATTTCGCGTTCCAAATCGAGGGGCAGAAAATCCGCGTGAAGGGCGTTGGCAATTTTCCTGCCAATGGCAATTCCATTTGCGGGGAGGACAAAGTCCAAATCGGGGGAAGGGCGCGAGAGCAGCAGGTCGCGCACGGCGCCGCCGACAAGGTAAATTTCCTGTTCGGGGGGAAGGATGTCCAATACTTTTTGTACCAACGGGGAAAGGGGAAGCATGAAAAGAATCTCTGGTCTTTCTTTGTGACGGCTTTGGCGCGAGGCGAACAGGGCTTCTTCATAGGTGAGCCCCTGCGCCACAATTTGACCGCGCACGCGAGCCACCCAACGTCCTTTGTAGAATGCTGCCCCGTCTGTCATGTTAAAAGTTTATGCGGACGGCGTGTATTTTTCCAAATCCACCACGCCGATGAAGGGGAGGTTGCGGTAATACTCGTCAATATCCAAGCCGTAGCCGAAGACAAATTTGTTGGGGATGGTGAAGCCGAGATAATCAATGGGGACGTGCGTTTCGCGGCGTTCGGGCTTGTC